>NZ_JAAELD010000067.1 GCF_024227015.1 Moraxella sp. | reverse complement strand
GTCTGTTGGTGATGAGCGGGTCATGTAAACGCAGGATTTCTAAGACGGCATTATCAATGTCTTGGGGATTGGCTTTTAGATGAATCAAGATATCGGGATGATGAATAAAAAATTCAAAAATAATCCCGACCGCTGACGACATGGTGGACAGCTCGCCCACCGTCCAGTTACGAATGAGTGAGATAAGCTCTTCATCGCTCATCACTCGCTTGCCTTGTGGCAGCATGACCACGTCGTTCATCAATTCAAAGGTCACATCATCAGGGCGTTTTGTCCGTTTGTCATCCAAAATCGCCTTGATATAACCGTCAAATTCTAAGGCGACACTGGCAATCTCATCCCGATTTTGGCTCAGTGTGGCTTTGCGGTTTTTCTCAATCCATGCGTTCAGTGGTGCTTCGGTCTCATCGCCCCAGCCCATAAAGGTATTTTGTAGCTTGACGGCATAAGTTTTGGCAAACTCTGCCATGATGTCAATGGGCTGACCCTTGGGCAGTTGGCTTACTAAGTTGTCAATCAGCTCTTTGGCGATGGGGCGAAATCTCGCCATGCGGTCAGCGGTAAAATATTTATCATTAATCGCACGAAACGCCGTATGAACAGGTGCGTCCATGCCGTTTGGCACAGCGATATGACGGTCTGAGACATGATTGGAAAATGTCGTAGGGTTGTTTAGAATGTGCATGACATCGGCATGGGAAAACAGGCTATAACCGAGCTTATCATCATGGGCGATGGGACAGCGTGCTCGCATGTCGTCGTAAGCACGACGCTGATTTTTATGAACTAATTCATCATCAGATTGCCAGTTGATGGAAGTGGACATAAATTATCCTTGGGCGGTGAATGGTATCGCCATTGTAATCAACGCATGATAATCCTGCTATTAGCCCTTGGGGGTAGGGTATGATGGTTTTGTTTTGCCAATAAACTTAAATATAGTCTGCCAACTTTGAAACAATACTGCGTCAAACTCGCTCGTAGTACTACTTGTACAACTTCGCTCGTTTTTCTTGTCTTATTTCAAAATTTGTTTGACTATAAAAAAGCGAAACCGCCAAATTAGTCAGTTTCGCTTTCTGTTTGTTATTTAAAACAGTTGTTTTTAGGGAAATTATTCACCCCAAACTTCATCAGCAATCTGTCTAATCATCTTCACTTTCGCCCACTGAGCTTCTTCGGTTAGGATATTGCCTTCTTCTGTGGACGCAAATCCGCATTGTGGTGACAGGCACAGTTGGTTGATGTCCACGTATTGCGTGGCCTCACGGATACGGGCGATGATGTCGTCTTTGTTTTCAAGGTCGCCTGTTTTTGAAGTTACTAAGCCTAGCACGACTTGTTGGTCTTTGATGTGGACAAGTGGGGCAAAGTCGCCTGCTCGCTCGCTGTCATATTCCAAGAAAAAGCCGTCCACTCGGCAGGTGCCAAACAGCACTTCGGCAATCGGAGCATAACCGCCTTCGGAGAACCACGTTGAGCGGAAGTTACCACGGCAGATGTGCATGGTGATTTGCATGTCGGCAGGTTTGGCGTCCACAATGCGGTTTAGCATGGCGACATAATCCACCGCCAATTTGTCAAAATCAATACCACGCTCGGCAAATTCTGCCTTTTTGTCCAACGCACAAAATTGCCCCCAGCTTGTGTCGTCCAATTGCAAATTACGCAGACCCATGTCATAAAACTTGTGCATGGCTTTGATGTAAGCGTCCGCAATGTCGTTATACAGACGGCTCTCGTCTTGATACAGCTCAATCGGCTTATAGTTCACATCACGCACGCACGCCACAAGGTGTAGCATGGACGGAGACGGAATGGTGAATTTGGTTGGGGTGTCGCCTGCAGCGTCTTTTAGGATTTGGTAGGCTTTGACAAAGGGGTGTGAATCCGAAAAATCAATCTTATCCACGATTTTGACGCTATAACTTTTTGGTTTGGCGTCTTTAAATTGCACCGAAAAATTCTCGGTTTCTACCCACTCCACGCCGTCTAATTCTGCCATAAAGTCCAAATGCCACCACACACGGCTAAACTCACCGTCCGTTACGGCGTGCAGCCCGTTTTCTTTTTGTTTGGCGACCAGTTTGCCAATTTCATCTTTTAAGATAACATCGTACTCATCTTGGCTTATCTCGCCAGCATTTAGCTTGGCTTTGGCATTCATTAGCGTGTCGGTACGCAAAAATGAGCCGACCACATCATTACGATAAGGGGCGACATTGCGGGGTTTTGCAGTTGGGAAAAGTTGGCTCATGGCTTACTCTCTTTGGGTTGGTTAAAAAATTGGTTAAAAGTTATTAAAGTGGAATTGTAATGTAAAATATTTTGTAAAATTGCTTGGTATTGGTTTAGGGTTATCAGCAATGTCGAAAACATTGCCATTACCCCAAAAATCTTTTAAAAAATCAACGCTCATTCGGCTTTAAAAAATACAACGCCACCACCGCAAGCAAAATAAACCCACTCGCCCCCAGATACAAATCATCTTTACCAATGCCCATGTCCAAGAGCTTACCTGCCAAAATGGGCGAGACGATAGAGCCAATCCGCCCCACACCGATTGCTGTGCCGACCCCTGTACTTCTAAATTCAGGGGCGTACAGCGTGGGATTAATGGTATATAGCCCCGTGATACAGCCATTGACAAGGCTACCGACCAAAATGGCAAAGACAAGGGCGAGCGTCAAAGTGGGGCTAAACACAAAGCCGATAATGGCAAGGGACGACAGCACGACAAATGCCATGAGCGTGGATTTTGGGGCAAATTTACTCACCAAAAAGCCAAAGATGAGCGAGCCTATCGTACCGCCAATGCTGATTGCCATGCCGACCTTTTGGCTTTGTTCTTTAGCAAGCCCTGATGATTCTAGTAGGGCAGGTGTCCACGAACTGATAAAATAAAAGGACGACATCACGGCAATGAACGCTGCCCAAATGAGCAGTGTGGTTTTTAATTGACCTTTGGCAAAAAGCTGGCTAATGGGGGCTTTGGGCTTGGCAGATTGGGTTTGGGCGGGCAGTTGCCAGTTGCCTTGTTTGCTGATTTTGTGGGCGATTTTGGTGAGTTTGGTAAGGGCGTTGGCAGGTTGTTTTTGGTTTAAAAAATCCACCGATTCGGGCAATAGGGCGATGAGTGCAATAAGTGCCAACCCCGTCAAAACCGCCCCTGTCATAAACACTGAGCGAAAGCCGAACTCATCTTGGAGCATGACGGCCGACAATCCGCCAAGCATTGCACCCACCCCAAAGCCACACGCATAAATGGCAATGGCAAGCCCGCGCCATTTTTGGTTGGCGTATTCGCTCACGATGACGTTGGTGCATGGCAAAATACCGCCCACGCCAAGCCCTGTTATCACTCGCCAAAAGGCAATGGATTCGGTTGTGTGCGAAAAATAAGTCATCAGCATGCCCACCGCCGATAGGGCGGTTGCGATGATAAGTAGCGGACGTCTGCCAAATTTATCCGCCAAAGGAGCCAGCCCCATAGATCCAATCGCCATGCCGATAAAGCCTGCACTCATGAGCGTGCCAATCTCTGCCCCTGTCAGCCCAAGCTCGCTCTGAATACTTTTGGCGGTAAAGGCAATCGCCAGCACATCAAAGCCGTCCAACATATTTAGAATCACGGCTAAGGCAACGATGAGCCATTGGTAGGCACTCATGGGCGTGTGGTTAATGGCGTGGGCTAGGTTTGAGGTATGCTGAGTGTGCGTCATGATATCTGATAAATCTAAAAAGATGGCATATTATACTCAAAAGTCTTGATGAATAAATATCAATATTTTCATCTTAAACTGATTTTTATTCATGATTATGAACCTTAAAAGCCAACAAAAAAGCCCGCCGAGGCGAGCTTGATTGTGAATACGATCAGGATTAGCGTTCTAGGTATTGAATCTTACCTGCCACGCCGTCCCATTTTTCATGTTCTGGCAGCGGGTCTTTTTTCTCGGTAATGTTCGCCCATACTTGAGACAGCTCCTCGTTAATGGCGAGGTATTCTTCTTGACCAGCGGGAATCTCATCTTCTGAGAAAATAGCGTTGGCAGGGCATTCTGGCTCACAAAGTGCGCAGTCGATGCACTCATCAGGATTGATGACTAGAAAATTTGGACCTTCGTAGAAGCAGTCAACAGGGCAGACTTCCACGCAGTCTGTGTATTTGCATAGGACGCAGTTATCGGTTACAACAAAAGTCATGGGATTACCTTGGCTAAAAATGGCTAGTAGGTGGGCAAGAATCATGCACTTGCAAATTAGTGGCGTATATTTTAGCCTGTTTGGCTGATTTTCTCAAATAAAACATCATATTTTATTATGCCAAAATCGAAAAACTACCATTAAAATCCGCAAAAGACGCATGCAGATGATAAGGGTTGTCATTCATTACAATATAACCGAAAATCATTCTAAAAATCAGAAGATTTTATGGTGATTTTGGTTTGAAGGGGTTGCATGATATATAAAAAGACCGTATGGATGACGGTCTTTTGTTTGGTGTGTCAATTAAGTTTATTGAGCTTTTAATTGAGCTTCTTTGGCTACTTGATAGCATTGTTCGATGTGATCGAAGGCGATTTTTTTGAAAATCATGTAGCCGATAGTGGCTGCTACCATTTGACCGCCAAGTGGTACATATTTGGCGACTTGTTTACCGATGATGCGACCGCCGAAGCCTTGGATGGTCTTATTAACCACGCCGCGAGTCGCCACCAGTACACCGATGGCTAGGATGCGATCTTGGATGGTCTGTCTGCGCGCTGCTTCACTGGCGGTGCTGTGCGGATCGGTTGGTTCTTCTAGGCCGAATTTTTTGGTGATCTCTGGTAGTAGCTTTGATAGCATACCCACGTCAATCGCCACATCCAAGAAAGGCACGGGAATGATCGCCACACCTGCTGAGATTTTGGCGCGAGATTTGGCAAGTTCTTGGCATTCAGCGCGCACCTTTTCTAGATTGATGGTTGGGTCAAAGTCTTTGGCAGTAGGCTGACTGATAGGTTTGGTTAGACTCATAATAGTATCCTTGTTGTTGGGTTTTATTAAATTTAAAAATGCCTTTTAAATTCGGGTATGGCTTTGATTATAACAAGTTATCCGCCAAAGTATGTAACGAAGTTGTAAACAATTTAGGCATTTTGTACAAAAATCAATCAATATCTATCCATGCTTTAGCTGTCTTGGGCGAAAGCCTGTACCGAGCAGTACTGCGCCATAGACTGCTGCGCCAAGTGCGCAGATGCCAAGCAATACCACAACTCGCAGCCATTGTGCGCCGTCGGCTGGGTAATAGGGTAGGATCAGATATAGGGTGATCGCCATGGCAAGGCTCGATATGCCAAACTGTACACCCATCTTGCGCCAATGACTACCAAAGCGCCAGATGCCGCGCTTATGCAAAAAGTAATACAGCAGCCCAGCGTTCACGAAGCTTGCCGCCGTCGTGGCAAGTGCAAGACCGCCATGTAAGGGCAATTTGAACAGATAAAATAGCCCGATGAATATCACGCTAAAGATCATGTTGGCAAAGACCGCAACGATACCGATCTTGACCGGAGTTTTGGTGTCTTGACCGGCAAAGAAAGCAGGCGCGAAGATCTTGATGAGCATGAATCCTAGGATGCCGCCCGCCATGCTTTTTAGGGCGATGCCACTCATCAAAGCGTCGTGCTGGCTAAATTCACCGCGTACGAACAGCGCGTTCATCAGTACGTCAGACAGCATGAACATCGCCACGGATGCAGGCAGTCCGACTAGGATGATGAGACGCGCTGCCCAGTCGAGGGTTTTTTTGAAGGTGGCGTCATCCGCCTTGGCACGGCTTGATGAGAGGCTTGGCAGAATCACGGTGCCAATCGCCACACCAATCAATCCAAGAGGTAGCTCGCTCAGTCGCTCAGCGGCATACAGCCAAGAGACCGAACCGCCAATCATCAGCGAGGCGAATACGGTGTTTAGTAGCAGGTTAATCTGAGTGACGGACACACCAAAGATGGCAGGCAGCATGAGCTTTAAGATGCGTCTGACACCTTCATGCTTAAAATCAACTTTAGGCGCGGGCAGTAGTTTTTGGCGATAGAGTTCTGGCAGTTGAATCGCAAGCTGCAAGATGCCACTGATGGCGACCGCATAACCTAGTGCCATGATGGGCTTGTCAAACATCGGTGCGAATAATAATGCCCCTGCAATCATGCTCAAATTTAATAACACGGGCGCAAAAGCAGGCGCGGCGAATCGTCCGTAGCTTTGTAAGATGCTACCAAAAAACGCCGTCATGGAGATGAACAGCAGATAAGGAAAGGTTAAGCGCAATAAGTCAGTCGCCGCATCAAACTTGGTGGGGTCATTCATAAAGCCAGGGGCAAAAATCTGCACCACAAAAGGCGCAAGTGCAATCACCGCCACCGTCAGCACCAACAAGATCAAGCTTAAGACGCCAGAGACTCGGCTGATGAGAATCTGTACTTCATTTAAGGTGCGTTTTTCTTTGTATTCAGATAAGACGGGAACAAAGGCCTGAGAGAATGCACCTTCGGCGAACAGACGGCGCAAGAAATTAGGAATCTTAAACGCTACCAAGAACGCATCCATCAACCCGCCTGCGCCAAATACGCCCATCAATACCATGTCGCGCACCAATCCTAGGATGCGTGACAGCATGGTCATGGAGCTGACGATAAAAGTGGAGCGGAACAGACGAGATTTTGCCATGATGATTCACAGAGTAAAAAATGCGTATTATAAAGGATTTGGGAGTGCTTAGTGTGGAAAATTTATGAAGATATTAGCTGTTCATCAATCATCTGTCTAAGCCGTGACCATTCAAAAAACTCACCTGGGTCGGTCTTACGAACGGGTGCAATATCACTGTGTCCCATGAGGTGTCTGCAAGTAGCAGGGTAAGCTACATGAATCGCTGCGATGATCTTGGCAAGCACTTCGTATTGAATATCGGTAAAAGGTGAGAAATCATCGCCTTCTAATTCGATGCCGATGGTAAAGTCATTACAGTTGGCTCGTCCAAGGTAGCTTGATTGCCCTGCATGCCATGCCCGATCATTGAAGTTTACGAATTGCGTCACCGCACCATCGCACTCGATGAACAGATGTGCTGAGACTTGTAGAGTGTGAATGTCCTTAAAATAGTCATGATCATCGGGGTTTAGCTGATTTTGAAAAAAAGCTTTCACAAAATGCATGCCATTCTTGTCAGTCTTGCCAAATTCACTGGGTGGTAGGCTGATGTTATGAATGACGATGCCGCTAACTTCGGGCTGGTCGTTCTTAATGGGGCGTGCATTAAAATTGGGCGAGCTGATAAATTCTGCACCGCTTAATATGCCGTTTTTTATGGTGAAATTATTCATGATGATGATATACTAAAACAAATTGGTTTATTCTAACAAAATTATCATGAATGCAAAACGATTTACTCATCATTTATTAACCATCGCTGTGGCAACGCTTGGCGCGACTGCTGTGTCTGCCAAAGCCAATCCTATCGCCGAGACGGTGGGAGTCAATAAAAACGCCTTGCCTTATGGGTTAAGTGATGAGCAAGTATCGCAGTTATCAGAGCATGTGCTGTGGCGTAGACTGCTCATGTTCTCCGATGCACCAAAAAACCCAAAAAAAGACAGCAGTCTCATCACAGACGATGAATTTTTCTTATCCAAATCCGGTAAATCAAGCCCAAAAGATGAACTCGTCGCGATGCTATCCGCCATGGCACGCGGTGATGATGAGGCGATGTGCCGCTTCCCTGCGCGCACGCGTTGGCTGGGAGATGAGCTTGATGCGCTTGGCATTAATGTGTCGGTGTCAGATGTTAAATGTGCTGATTTTCACGCGTGGGTGGATGACATTAATGCGATGGCGTTATCGTTAGTGTTCGCCGAAGAGCATGGCAATAACATCGGTTCGGCATTTGCTCATGCCTTCATGCGCATCGATGGTCGCGCTGATGATGAGGCGGGCGTGCACGCCACAGCAATGAATTACACGGTGGCAAGTGACAGTTCAGATGGTGCATTAGCAGCAGCGATCAAGCCAATCATCGGTAAATATCAAGGCGTGATGGAGATCCTTCCGTATCAAGTCAAAGCCCATGATTATCTTGTCAAAGACGAACGCGATCTGTGGGAATACCGCCTGAATCTAAGCGATCTTGAAGTTGATCAAATCATGCGCCACATCTGGGAGGTGAGAGATCTAAAGCGCCCGTATTATCTGACGCATGATAACTGTGCTACCGAGATCGCGCGTCTTGTTGATGTGGTGCGCGCTGATGAGGCGCTGTTTAGTAAGCTTGGCATGGTAACGACGCCTGCCAAGGTGGCGCAGCTACTCAGCGAGGAAGGTTTGGTTGAGCGTGTGCGTTACCAAGCGTCAAATTCCACCAAGCGACAAGTCATCATCAATAACGGCGATGATTTTGATTTAGGTAATATACAGCCTAATAATAACAATCCCACCAAGGCTAGCCCAAGCCACCGCATTGGTGCAGCAGCCTCTTATGATGGGCTGCGGGATGATGAGATGGCTTATCATATCAGTTTGCGCACAGCCTACCAAGATGCGTTGGACAACCCAGCTGGCGTGCGCAAATTTCACCAGTTGACATTGCCATCCACCGATATAAGTTATCAAGATGATAAAATCAAACTGCATGAGCTTAGCATCTTTGAGATGACAAGTCTTAATCCTGCCAATACCGCTAAAGCTTATCCTGATGGCAACACCAACAAGAAAGCCCTGGCAAGTCAAATATATCTGGGACTACACCGCACTACAGACGCATCTAGTGCGAATAGCAGCGCTCATCTGGTGCTAGATGCGCACACCCAAAAAGGCAAGGCATGGACGATCGGTCGCGGGACAGCTGGCACGGGCGACATGGCGGATACGGTGTGCTATCTTCTGGGCGGTGGTGGCGCGCAGCTTGGTCATATCAATCAAGGCTACCGCGTGGGCGTACGCGCAACAGCAGGGTGCATCCATCATGCGGCGTATAATCTTAGGGTGATGGGCGAGCTGAGTGTGCCATATTGGTATCATAAAGACAGCGCAGCAAGATCGGGCTATGTGCAGCCTGAGCTTAGCTTGGGCGCGCAATATGACTTTGATCGTCATCATGCATTAAGACTAAAAGCAGCCGCCCAAAAAAACCATAGCCAGACCGATCATTCGGCTCGCCTTGAATTTTTCCGTTATTTTTAGGATGAGAATATGCCGAATCAATTCCTAATCATCGGTCAGGGCGCTATTGGATATGCGCTGGCGAACCAACTTGCCAAGCAGGGCGAATCAGTCATCACCATGTCGCGTACTGCCAAGTCTTATCTGTGTGGTAATGTCAACCATCTACAGATGGATGCGCGCAGGATTGATCGGGTGGTTGATGACGTTAATCAGGTAACGCACATTGCCATTATCGTCGCGCCGGATCGTGGGGCGTCTGATAGGCTAAATGCGTATCATGAGAGTTACTTTCAGATTTGTCAGGCGGTTGCTGATATCGCCGATAGACTGCCAAGTATTCAACAAGTGCTATTCGTATCATCCACGTCTGTCTATGGCGAGAACGCGGGAGAGTGGATTGATGAGCATTCACCAGCCAAGCCAGCATTACCCACCGCGCAGGTATTATATGATGCTGAACAAATGATAAAGAATGCCTACGGCGATAAATCAGTCATCGTGCGCCCAAGCGGCATCTATGGCAAATCAAGGCGGCGCATGATTGAGCTTGCCAAAAAGGCTCACGTTGATGGCGTGCCAAGCGCGCATTACACCAATCGAATCATGGATGTGGATCTGGTGGCAGTACTGGCACGCATCATGATATGTGACGCACCGAAGAGCATGTATCTTGTGACGGATCTTTTGCCTGTGAGTAGCTTGGATGTGATGATGTTCATTTGTCAAGTGCTCGATGTTGCTCCACCAGCCGTCATCGACGCTCCAACAACAGGTAAGCGCATCTTATCCAATGTGCCTAGGGATTGGCTGACATTCCCTGATTATAAAGCAGGCTATGCATGGATATTAGAAGATTGATATGTCAAAACTAAAAAGAGATGAAGTGATTCATCTCTTTTTTGCTGGGTTAATTAGCAGCGGGTTTTTGGTTTTGGTTGTCATCGGTGATGCTGATGACCTGCTGCTCGGATTTGACAGCTTTGGAGCGGTCTTCGGCAGATACCCATCTTACCGGCGTGCCACGCAGCTGATGGCGGCTAAAATTCACCCAAATCGGCAATGCAGCCACGCCACCGTATTCTTTGGCACCCAGCGGAGCAGGGTTGTCAAAGCCCACCCAAACGATGGTCGCGCTGGTAGGATGTACGCCTGCAAACCATGCGTCTTTGGCTTGGTTGGTCGTACCTGTCTTGCCGCCCACATCCGAACGACCAAGTGCCAATGCCTTACGCGCTGTACCGCTTGTGATGACTTCACGCAGCATGCCTGCCATCGCATGAGAGGTCTTTTGGCTGATGACACGCGGTGCCTGTGTGGCGCTGACATAGCTGGCAGGCGCGGCAGGTTTTAGACGGTCGTGTTGTGCGGTCGCGTTTAGAGTGCTGCCCGCTGGAGTGTCTTGCTCAGCGTTTGATTTTGATTCATCAGTTTTGGTGTCTGCTTGCTCAGCGTATGATTTGGCAAGATTTTCGTTTAATTTGCTCAGATCTTCGTTAAAGCAAAGTGCGCATGCCTGTACAGGATTGGCTTGGA
Organism: Moraxella sp.; assembly: GCF_024227015.1. Taxonomy (GTDB): domain Bacteria; phylum Pseudomonadota; class Gammaproteobacteria; order Pseudomonadales; family Moraxellaceae; genus Moraxella. Next base: position 3,916 of record NZ_JAAELD010000067.1, on the reverse strand, counting down.
AAATCGCCTGATTATTAAAGTTATAAATACGTTCGATAAAATAAGGCTGAACGCGGTGACCACCATTAATCAAGGCGGCAAAGCCTGTTGCCATCTGTAGTGGTGTGGCATCAGCAGCACCTAGAGCCAGTGCAAGCGTTGCAGGTAGGCGTTCTTTTTCTAGCCCAAACATATCTAGAGTTTGGCGCGCATTGTCTATGCCTGTTGAGCGCAGCAGTCGAATTGATGGTGTGTTACGCGATAATGCCAGAGCACGGCGAACGGTCATGTCGCCTGTGTATCTGCCGTCAGCGTTCTTCGGCTGCCATCCGCCCACACGAATCGCGGCATCAGAGACGAGGCTATTCGGGGTGTATTTGCCTGACTCTAGCGCAGCTGCATAGATGAGCGGCTTGATGATGGAGCCCGGCTGGCGATAGCCTTGAGTGGCGCGGTTGAATTTACTGTGGTTAAAGTTAAAACCACCCACAAGCGCGCGAATGGCACCATTATCCGGATGAACTGACACCAATGCGCCTTGAACGGAAGGTACTTGCACCATGCGCCAAGCAGTTTTTTGTTCGTTGAGTGGTGAGACGCGAACGATGTTGCCAACTTTTACTATCTGGTGGGCGTTACTAAACCCGCCACCCACGCGGTTCTCGCTGTAGTAGCGACGCGCCCAGCTCATGCCTGACCAAGGAATGGTGATGGTGTCGCCTGATTGTAATTTTGCTTCAAAGCTACTGGTATTAACCTTGGTAACTTCAGCAGGATACATGTTGTCGTAGTTCTTGAACTTACTAAGATCACCAGATTCGGCTTCCACACCGCGCCAGCCGTGACGAGCAGTATAGCTTTTTAGACCTGATATTAGGGCATTCTCGGCGGCGATCTGCTCTCTACTATGGACGGTTAATTGTACACGCCAACCACTGTCCATGACTTGCTCGCCGTATTTATCAACCAATGCGCTTCGAGCCATCTCTGCCAAATATGGCATGTTCATGTCGAGTTTTTCTTGGTAGATGTTAAGCCCGATTGGTGCATTAATAGCTTCGTCATGCTCAGCTTGGCTGATGTGACCTTCTTTTAGCATGCGCCCAATGATCCAGTTACGTCTGGTTAGGGCGCGTTCAGGATTCACGACAGGGTTGTAGGCAGAAGGGGCCTTTGGCAAGCCTGCGATCATTGCCATCTCAGCGACGGTAAGCTTGTCTAGTGTCTTGCTAAAATAACGACGCGCCGCCGCCGAGATGCCGTACGCACCTTCGCCCAGATAAATCTTATTCACGTATAGTGTTAAGATTTCATCCTTTGTCATCTCGTTTTCGATTTTGCGGGCGATGAATAGTTCGGTAAGCTTACGATCGAGTGTACGCTCAGAGCTCAAAAAGTAGTTCTTGGCGACCTGCATGGTGATGGTTGAGCCGCCAGTTTGGGTGTCGTCATTGGTTACGACCTCGGTCATGGCGCGACCGATGCCTTTGACGCTGATGCCGCTATGCTCAAAAAAACTAGAATCTTCCGCTGATAAGAATGCGCCGATCATCTTTTTGGGAATCTGATCATAAGTGACGGGAATGGCAAAGCGGTTGCCGTACTGACCGATGAGCTGATTGTCCGCGGTATAAATCTGCAGCGGCATTTCAAATTTGTTATTATCGATGTTCTTGACGTCGGGTAGGGTCGGCTCAAGATACATCGCCATGCCATAAAATCCAATCGGAAAGGCGAGCACCAAAATCAATAATAAGGCAATAATGGCAACCAAACAGCGCAGGATCACAGATAGTATCGAGGCGCTTACGGTCTTGTTTTGAGTGGTTTGGGTCATAGCATTCTTTATATGGTTTGGGTGCGACAGCTTGTCCTAACTGATAGGCACGTTTTTCATCTAATTTACCATTTTACCACGTTATCACAAAAATGCCAGCATTGTGTTCATATGTTACCAAAATTATACTAAGTAAATTTATTATAAATAACTGATTTTTATATAATTATTTAAAATATCTTGGGCGAACCATGAATCTAAAATGCCATTAGGAAGGTAAATAAATCAGCTGGCTGCATCGGGATTCTTCATAATAATTAAAATCTTATCTTTAATCAATTTCGCCGTGAGCAGAATCGCAAGAACAATTAGTGGCGTTTGTCTGCGATGAATGCAATAAAAAGGGTTGAACTTTTACAATTGAGTTTGATAATAGTTATTATTTAATATATAATCTTAACAAATCGTCACACCCTTGACGTAATCTAGCCATGCATCATAACAGGGTGTTATAAAACCAGCACTCAACAAAAAGACGAATTTATGAAGAACTCTATGAAATTAGCCAGCTTGGCGGTAGCCATGACCGCAGCATTAGTGATGACAGGCTGTAATAATGTAAAAGCAGCAGACATCACGGCCGTCAAGCCTGCTACCATCGTTCACAGCGGCATTGACAGCACACATTCAAAGTATGCTAACGAGCGCGAGATGCAGATTGACGATGTCATCTATCCGATCCGCGAGACATCAGCGCGCCTGCTTGTGAATGCGAAGGGCGATGCGCCTGAGCTGGTGGCGGATATTTTTGATGGTAAGGCTGATAGGGCGGTTGCTGGCTACAAGATCATGGTTATGAATCGCACTACATCCATCGCCGCCGAAGCGCACACTCTACAAGACGGTAGAATCATCGATAACAACATGGTACATCGCGGCAGCAAGGCTTTGATTGGCATTCCTGTCGTGAACGGCAAAGCGGCGCTAGATGCTGCTGCATTGTTGGATCTGGACATTATTTATGATGATTTTAATGCGCCATTGGCAGAAGGTAAGACTTTCAAAGATCGTGGTCAGAAGCTTACCAAGCCAGACGTGGCGGTCAATGATAAAAAAGTCACCATTCGCTCTCTGACGCTACCAAACTTCGCATCAGGCGAGAATGCTGGTGGCGGTATTGACTTTGTGGCGACAGCAACCATCGACGGTAAGAAAGTCACAACAGGCGCAAACAGTGCATTTCAAATTTTCTATATCGCAACACCCGATAAGGCGCGCGGATTCTAAATAGGTATAAAAACCCCTGCATCATACAGGGGTTTTTATAACGTAAAAGGACAGGGCGTTAAAAACAATCCTCAGGCACCCATACTTGCCCAGTCATCAACCGCCGTGCCGAACGGCTCATAGACGCCTTACGAGCGACCCATTTACCATTCACGCATTCAGATTGTCCGCCAACGGTAAGCGTGCCTGACGGGTGTCCAAAACACACTTCCGTCAATGCCTGACCACCTGCCACCTCATTGACAATCGTGCCGACAATCGTCCCTGCCGTGCCAATCGCCACACTTGCCGTGCCCATCATTGCGTGGTGCAGTTGCCCCATACTCATCGCCCGCACAAGTAGGTCAATGTCATCGGCTTTGACGGTTTTGCCGCTAGATGCGACATAATCGGTAGGCGGTGCAACCCAAGCGATTTTGGGCGTATGCTGACGGCTGACCGCTTCGGCTACATCGTTAATCAAGCCCATTTTAACCGCCCCATAGGCACGGATTTTTTCTAATTTGGCGAGAATTTCGCCATTCGTGTTAATATCGGCTTGCTTTTCTGTGCCTGTAAAGCCCAAATCGAAGGCCCTCAAAAATATCGTGGGAATGCCTGCGTTAATCATCGTAACGGTAAACTCGCCCACATCAGGCACGGACAAAGTGTCTTTTAAATTACCCGTAGGGAACATCTCGCCCGTGTCGTCCACAGGGTCAATAAATTCAATTTTAATCTCGCTCGCTGGAAAGGTAACGCCGTCAAGCTCAAAATCGCCCGTTTCCACCACTTGTCCGTCTTTGATGGGTACATAGGCGATGATGGTTTTGCCGATATTTTGTTGGTAAATCCGTACGGTACAAATGCCGTTTTCGGGGATTTTATCCTTAG
>NZ_JAAELD010000066.1 GCF_024227015.1 Moraxella sp. | reverse complement strand
GGCGAGCAGTCAGCTTGAAATTGGTATCTCCTTCAATACGTTGGTAAAAAAAGCAGACGAAGTTCAGCAATTTAAATACATCGTTCAAAACGTAGCTAATCAATTTGGCAAAACTGCCACCTTTATGCCAAAGCCGCTGGTTGGCGATAATGGCTCAGGCATGCACGTAAACATGTCTAGCTCTAAGGATGGCGGTAATACATTCTCAGGTGATGAATATGCTGGTCTATCAAAGACTGCATTATATTTCATCGGTGGTATCATCAAGCACGCACGAGCGCTAAACGCCATCACTAACCCAAGCACCAACAGCTACAAGCGTCTCGTACCACACTTCGAAGCGCCAATTAAGCTGGCTTATTCTGCATCTAACCGTTCGGCATCGATCCGTATTCCGCACGTGACCAGCCCCAAGGCAGTCCGTATTGAAGCGCGATTCCCTGATCCATCAGCGAACCCTTATTTGTGCTTTGCGGCGCTACTAATGGCAGGTCTTGACGGTATCGAGAATAAGATCGATCCAGGTGAGGCAGCGGACAAGAACTTATATGATCTACCGCCAGAAGAAGAGGCGCTCATCCCGACAGTAGCAGAGAACCTTGAAGTGGCACTTAATGCCCTGCGCGATGATCATGACTTCCTACTAAAAGGCGACGTATTTAGCAAAGAGATGATCGAAAGTTATATCGCGCTTAAGATGAAAGAAGTTCAAAAAATCAACGAAGCAGTACACCCACTTGAGTTTGACATGTACTATCGTGTGTAATGACCAAATCTCTAAAAAAAGCACAAAGTTATCTTTGTGCTTTTTTATTATCCATGAATCAATAATTGATTTATTGTCAAATAAGGGTAATTTTGGGTACAATGTTGGATATTATTTATAAGTGAGCAAGCGCATGAGCACATTAAATTCAGCCAAGAAAATAGATACCGATGTTTTGATTGTTGGTGGTGGTGCCGTGGGCATGTGTCTTGCGATTGGTCTTGCTAAGCTTCATCATCGGGTAGTGCTGATTGACATTAAGCCTAAGCTTAGTGCTGCAGATAGACAGGCGATGCTTGCCAAAAGAGACGCTCGTGTGTATGCGCTGAATTTATTAAGCCTTGAGTTGTTTAGGGATATTGGCGCAGATGATTTTGTGCGGCGTGCCGATTATACACAGATGCATGTGTGGCAAGGGGATGGGCGCGGTGAGCTTAATTTTGCCAAATCATCACTAACGCCAAGCTTGATGGGCAGTATGGTTGAGCCTAGTGTGATCAATGATGCGCTAGACAAACGCGTCTCTCATGCGGATGTTGCGGCATTCTTGACGATATTAAGTGCGACTTATATCGATGGGCGGATCGGTATCGATGTGCAGCATGATGGCGTCAGTGTTCGAGTATGCGATACAGACCGCGCTAGTAGCACCATCAATGCGCGTCTGATGGTTGGTGCGGATGGTAGGGGTTCTGCAGTGCGCAGGTTAGCTGGGATCGAGGTGGATCGTTTGGATTATTATCAGACGGCAATCTGCTGCGCCATTAAGACTACGCGCCCGCATGAGGATACAGCGCGCCAAGCCATGCTGCCAACAGGAACATTGGCGTTATTACCACTCGCAGACCTTGAAGAGGGTGATGATGGTCATTGGCAATCGGTGGTGTGGACGCTTCCGACCCCAGCTGCCGAGGAATATCTGATGTTGCCGCCCAGACAGCTTGCAGATAAGCTGAGCCTAGCGAGCGGATTTGAGCTTGGGGAGATTCTTCATATTGAATCGATTGCAAGTTTTCCGCTTTCTGCCCAAGTTGCTAAGACATATACAGCGCCCCACACCTTACTCATCGGTGATGCGGCGCATGGCGTGCACCCACTGGCGGGTCAAGGGCTTAATCTTGGATTGGCGGATGTCAAAGCACTGCTTGACTTGATTAAGCAAGCCAAGGCAAAAAACCAAAACCTATTTTCCGCCCAAGTATTGAGTCGATATGAGCGTACAAGGCGCGCTCAGAATGCGTTAATGATGCACAGTTTTTCAATGATAAATTATGCGTTTGCAGGCAGCGCGTTTCAAAAAGAACCCATGCGGTTTTTGCGTGCTGAGATGGTGAATTTTACTGGTAAGATTCGCCCGTTGATGGATTTTTTTAATCACAAAGCAAGCGGATTGTGATGCTGCTAGCTATCCCAACGTACTAAAAAATACCATCAAAATCGGCGAGATGACATTAGTAATAAAGCCAAAACTAATCACGATGGGTACGATCTTAGTGCCGCCTGCTTGGGTGAGTGTCGGCAGGGTAAAATCAAGACTGGTCACACCACCAAGTCCAATCGCGGCTGACTGCGAGTAGCGCATGACCCATGGGATAAAGATTAGTGCGATGATTTCTCTTGATAGGTCATTAAGCAAGGCGACGCTGCCCCATACCGCGCCATAGGCGTCCGTCATCACAGTGCCTGATAGAGAATACCAGCCAAATCCTGAAGCCAAGGCCAAACCCTTGGTGATGGATACTTCTTCAAAAAGTAATGCAAATACAACGCCTGAGAGCAGGGTGATCGCCATAAATACAGCGCTAATCTGAAGTCCGCGCTTGTTTAGCATGGCTTCTTTTAATGTAACGCCTGATCCTTTTAGGCTAACCCCCACCAAAAATAATAGCGCCATCAATAATACGGTAGTCGTGCTATCTGGCGGCAGTAGGCTGCCTGGTAAAATTTTTGCGATGGCAAAACCAATCACCAGACAGCCAATCTGTACAAGGCTACCACGCAAGCTGATTTTGGGCTTAGTGTTATTATGCTGGTGAGTATGTGTAGAGGACGGCATGAACTTATCAAAGGCAATCAGTGCGGCCGTGCCCATGCCAATGGTCAGGGCAATCAGCGTGCTTAGATATAATGTAATTGCACCGACTTTTTGGCTTAGATTCTCAACAAGACCCAGCTCGATGCCAATCACAATCAAAATTAAGAACACCAAATAATTCAATGCGCGCTCGACAGTACCCACCCAGTTTGGGCGGCTGGGCAGCGCAAAGCCGATAAACATTGGTGCTAATATGAGTAATAAGGTGATCAGTCCATTCATCTTGATAACTTATGCCGTGCCGTATCGAGGGTTGATTTTTGGTTTTGTTATTTTAAATAGCCAAAAAAATAAAAATCCGCCAAAAACCATGATTCATTGACGAAAAAATTCAAATAAAGCAATTATTTGGCGGTAAATTTTGTTAAAATAAGCAAACTTAACGGATGTCTTGCGATAAGCCATTAAGTTATGCGTATTATATCATTTTAACACCAAGCTGCCTTTAACGCCACCTTTAGATTATGAACACCCAGAATATCACCCGGTTTTTTGAAAATATCATGCGCGACTTATACCAAAGCGTGTATTTATTTTTGGGCGGTTCGCTTGATGATCAGACCTTAAACTGGGCGGATCGTGGTCTTGCGCTTGCGGCGACTGCGATTAAGATCGTTATTTTGCTTGCGGTTATTGGGTTTATCTATTGGTTTTTGGTGTATTGCGTCAAGCATGCACGTACCTTTTTGCACTTATCTCAGCGTCAGGTGCGCGTGATGCGTGCGGTGCTGCGATATACGTGGTTCGTCGCTAGCCTCATTGCGATCATGATGCAGATTGGTTTTCACACAGACACAGTGAAGGCGACAGCGAAGGCGGCAGGCTGGGCGGGCTTTTATTATGTGCTGTGGACAATGTCGGGCAAGATGCTAAGCGGTGTTTTAAAGCACTATGAGCTAAACGCATCCATCGAGCAGCTGCTAAAGAACATGATTCTTGTCATTATCTTGGTACTGACGACAGCGAGTGTGTTGGCTCAGTTTGGCTTTGACATCGTGTCACTGGTGGCAGGTCTTGGTATTGTGGGTTTGGCTGTGGGTTTTGCTGCCCAAAGTACGCTTGCTAACTTCATCGCGGGCATCACTATCTTGATTGAGCAGTCGTTTCAAGTGGGTGATTGGATTCGCTTGGGCGATAAAGAAGGGCGCGTGGTGAAGATTTCGCTACGAGCAACGCAGATTCTTGATCGTGATAATATCATTATCATCATTCCCAACGCTACCGTGGCGTCGTCTGAGGTGGTTAATCTTACTTCTAAGAAGATGATTCGTTTTGATGTCAAAGCACGCATTGCCTTGGAGGCGGACATCAGTCAAGCTCGAAGCATCATCGTTAAGACGCTTGCCAAAGATGAAGTGGTGCTAAAGCATCCTGCACCTATGGCAACCGTGGCGGAAGTTGGTGAATCTGGCGTGTACTTCATCGTGCGATTTTGGGTGGCGCCATTATCTGTAGCGCGCATTCCAATCATCAAAGAAAACATCAACGAGAAAATCAAACGCGCCCTAGACGAAGCAGGGATTAAAGCGCCTTATCCGCACATGCGCCTGATCGTTGATGATCATAATATCCTGCACATCCCCACCGGCCAGGTGGAGACGACAGAGCGCATCGAAGAAGATCTAGAATCTGCCGCTCGCAAAAACTAACCACCATCCAATAATCAAGCAAAAATACATTCAAAATATGCTATAATAGGCGGTTTATTTGCCTTGCGTATTTTTGAGAAAATTATGAGTAGTCACACCCCTGTCCTGATTAACCCTTTTGAGAAGTTCAATGTTAATGATTTTGAGCTGATCATCACTTGTGCTGACGGGCTTGAAAATGCGCTATTGATTGAGCTTGATAGCTTTGGCTTGGCGGGTGAGATTCTGCGCGCAGGGCGTATTCGTGTGCAAGTGAGCCTTGCCAAATTCTACCACATCTGTCTGTACAGCCGTGTGGCGAGCCGTGTGCTGCTGCCAATCGGTGAGTATCATTTTAAGCAAAAACAAGCAACCACCAATCAAATCTCAAAAGACGCCAAAGGGCGCACCGTTGCCCGCACGCTAGACACTCAGATCATCGATGAAGACGTGCCTGAGGCGCTTTATAAGTTCGCTGCACGATACGACTGGGCAAAGGTTTTTGGTCTGGATGATACTTTTGCCATTCGCTTATCCACGGATAAGCGTCTGACCGTAAACCAGCAGTTCGCCACGCTACGTATTAAGGATGCCATTGCGGATAATTTTAATAAGCAATTTGGCGAACGTCCTGATGTCTCTAAGACGCCAGATTTTCATATCTTTGCGGCGGCGAATAATAAATTTGCTGAGTTATTTTTGGATTTATCAGGTACCAGTCTGCATCGCCGCGGCTATCGCGTGGTTAATACCGCTGCACCCTTAAAAGAGAACCTAGCTGCTGCGTTATTATATGAGTCGAATTGGCATAGAGGTGAGCATGATGCGCTGATCGATCCGATGTGTGGGTCGGGTACGTTCATCACAGAGGCGTTGCTCATGCGTGCTGACTATCCGGTGGGACTTGATAAGACAACGGCGGAGTTTGGTTTTTATCATTGGGCGTATCATGATGATGCGCTTTGGCAGGAAGCTGTGAGCCGTGCTAGTGAGAGATTCCATGCCAATCTAGATAAGCTTGCCCAAAACCCACCTACAGTCATCGCATTGGATGCAGATGCCAATGCGGTTCATGCCTGCCATCAGAATCTATTGGCATCGGGTTTAGCGCCCATCATTGGTCACATTACCTTACAACAAAAGGCAGTCTCAGGGCTAAAAGACACATTATCAAAAATCCGTGCAGACCATCCGCTAATCATCACAAACCCACCTTATGGTGAGCGTTTGGGTGAGAGTGATTTTATTAAGCCACTATATCACGGGCTTGGCTTGTCGGTGGTGGATGGGCTGATGCAGGCAGGCGTGACCCGTGCTGACATGGCAGTGCTGGGCAGCCATGTGGAGCATGTCGATACGCTGCCGATCATCGATCCTAAGACGCTACGCTGTCATAATGGTGCGCTGACGGTGTATTTTCGTCATGGCGCGCTTGATTTAACCAAAGAAGACAGCTTAATTGAGAGTTTCGTTAAGCGTGACATTATTAATGAAGAATCGCAAGAATTCATCAACCGCTTCCAAAAGAACTTGGCGCATCTAAAGAAGCTTGCCAAGACTGACGACGTCACCAATTTGCGTGTTTATGATGCCGATCTGCCAAATTATAATGTCGCGATTGACTTGTATGGCGATAAGGTGCATGTGCAAGAATACGCACCACCTAAGCAAATCCCTGCCGACGTCGCCAAGGCTAGATTCAATCTGGTGTTAAATGGGGTGCGTGAAGTGCTGGGCGTATTCCGAGAAGATGTGTTTATCAAGACGCGCGCCAGACAATCAGGAAACGAGCAATACACCAAGAATCCTAATGCCGACACCAAGCGCAAAAAAATGTACGTCGCGCGTGAGCACGAGGCGTACCTGTATGTGAATTTCACTGATTATCTGGATACGGGGCTGTTCATCGACCATCGCAACATGCGTCAAATCGTCGCTAACGCCAGTCGTGCCAAGCGCGTGTTAAACCTATTCGCCTATACATGTACGGCAAGTGTACACGCCGCAATGGCGGGTGCAAGATCGGTCACGAGTGTAGATTTGTCCGCCAATTATCTAGATTGGGGTAAGCAGAATTTCGCCCTAAATGGCCTAGTGCTTGATGCTGAATATGAAGGCGTGCCAAAATATCAGTTCATCGCATCTGATGTCTTTGAATGGATCAAAGACCACACCGAGCAGTATGACGTGATATTCATCGATCCGCCGACTTTCTCAAACTCCAAGAAATTCAAAGGCACCTTTGATGTTCAAAGGGATCATGTTGCCCTGATTAATCGCGCGATGAACCGCTTGTCTGCGGATGGTGTACTATATTTTAGTAATAACTACACGCGTTTTGAATTGGATGAGAGCCTAAGCGCTCGCTATGACGTAGTGTGTATCACGGATAAGACCATCGGTTTTGACTTTAACCCAAAAAAACCCATCCATCAAAGCTATCAAATCCGCCATAAAAACGGCAAAAAAACCATCAGTCAGTCATCTGATGAATTCGATGCTAAAGCTCAGATTACAGATGATGAAGTTTATAATACAAGGCGCCACACCGAAAAAGACGAATTCAAAAAGAATCGATTCAAAGACGATTCTAAAGACTTCAAAAAATCCAATTCTAAGCGAGACGACTTTAAAAGACGTGATAAAAAATCAGATGATTTTAAGGGTGGTTTTAGAACGAATTCTAAAGAAAGCTTTGGCGGCAAAAAAGACTTTAAACGAGATCATCGTGACAGAGACTTTAAAGACCAAACTGAGACCCTAAAATCAGATAAGCCAAAAGTTCGCTATGAAAAGATTGATGGTAAATTGGTTGCTGTACCAATTGAAACTGCGCAGACTGATAAGCCTAAAAAATATACGGTAAAACCGAAATCTTGATGTTTATTTTAAGATCAAAGATGTTCTAAAGAAATTTGAGAAATAGCCATGACAGACAGCCAAACCTTGAGCGATGAAATCCTAAACGATGTAGAAAGCCATTCTGAAATCATTCACGCCTTATCTGCCGACAGCGAGCGAGAGACGGACACGGACGGCGATGATGAGCATGACTTTGATGACGGTATCAAATCCGCCCGCTTCAAGAAATTACAAAAGAAACTGCGTAAAGAAGTATCGTGGGCGATTCGTGATTTTAACATGATTGAAGACGGCGATGTCGTCATGGTGTGTATCTCAGGCGGTAAGGACAGCTTTACGTTGCTTGATATTTTACTGTTTTTAAAACGCATTGCCCCGATTAACTTTGATGTTGTGGCGGTCAATCTTGACCAAAAACAGCCCAATTTTCCCGAACACGTCCTGCCCGAATACCTATCCAAACAAGGCATTCCGCATTATATCCTAGAAAAGGACACGTATAGTATCGTAAAATCAGTCGTGCCAGAAGGCAAAACTTACTGCTCGGCTTGCTCTCGCCTAAGACGTGGCTCGTTGTACGGCTTTGCCAAGCAGATTGGGGCGACCAAGATTGCACTCGGTCATCATCGTGATGATATTTTGGCGACTTTCTTTTTGAATTTGTTTCATGGCGGAAGTCTCAAAGCCATGCCCCCTAAGCTATTATCCGATGACAAGCAAAACGTGCTTATCCGTCCGCTTGCCTATGTTGCCGAAAAGGATATTATTAAATACGCCAATTATAAGCAGTTTCCCATTATCCCTTGTGGGCTGTGTGGCTCACAAGAAAACCTGCAACGGGCGATGATCAATGACATGCTCCGGGAGTGGGATAATGCTCACCCAAAACGCCTAGCCAGTATGTTTAAAGCCTTGCAAAATGTCGCCCCAAGCCAGCTTGCCGACCGTGAATTGTTTGATTTTGAAAGTCTAAAAACCGAGCGGACGGACGATGAGCGGTTGTTTGAGGGGGACAATATCCAAGTGGGCGTAAGCGAAAAACTTGCCGATATTGGCTTGCCAACCGCCCCACAAGTGCAGACCTTTAACCCAAAATTTAGCAACAAAATCCCAACGATTAACCCTGTGCTGGATTAATAAAAAAGCCCTAAATTTAGGGCTTTTTTATCGGGTAATAAGTACTCAATGTGAAAGGTTGATTTTGTAGAGATTTTTTAAAAACCACGTAAGCGCCATGTCATAACCCATGTCGCCAAGCCCGCAGATGACACCGACCGCCTTATCCGAAAAATACGAATGCGAGCGAAACGGCTCACGAGCGTGCACGTTGGACAGATGCACCTCAACAAAAGGCTTATTGATGGCTGATAGCGCATCTCGAATGGCGACTGAGGTATGAGTGAATGCGGCAGGATTGATGATAACAGCATCAATGGGTGACTCACAAAGCAGACCCAAATTGCCAATGGCATCAACGATGTCGCCCTCGTGATTTGATTGTAGGCTAATGAGTTCAATGCCGTGCGATTTGGCTGTCTTGGTGAGTCGCTCTATGATGTCATTTAAAGTGGTCGTGCCGTAGATCTCAGGTTCGCGTTTACCCAGAAGATGCAAGTTGGGGCCGTTGATGAGAAGAATTTTCTTGGATGGGCCAATTTGTTCCATGTTGATTGCTTGATTTGGTGAATTTGCTTTATTTTATCAGATTTGTGAGGATTTTGGGTGTATTGATGATATTGGCGGAAAATTTCGGTCATTATTCCACAAAAACACTTGTATTCTTGGTTTATCATTGATATGATAATTTACAGCAGTTATTCGCAGATGTGGTTTTTTGTAATTGTCTAGCAAAGCGTGTGATTGTATTAGCCATGACAGTGAATGGGTGTTTTTAAGGTGTGGGTGTTTGCCCGACTTGCTCAACTTGCTTGCTTAGGCTTTGGCGTAACAAGCGTTATAGATAGGAATGAAATATGTCAGTTCGTGAACAAGGTACTGTAAAGTGGTTTAATGATTCCAAAGGCTTTGGTTTCATTCAACGTGCTACAGGTGAGGATGTTTTTGTGCATTTCCGCGCGATTCTTGGCGAGGGCTACCGCTCTTTAAAAGAAGGTCAGGCTGTGGAATTTGTCGTGACTGAGGGTGATAAAGGATTGCAAGCTGAAGAAGTAAGCAAGCTGTAACGCTTTTTTGACCCATAAAAGTCCGCTATTTTGGCGGGCTTTTTGTTGCTGTAAGCGGTCTGAATTTCTTAGATAATTTTCAAATCATTTGCATAAATTGATATAATACGCTATTGTAGTGGCATTTTTATGTGACAATTTAGGAGTAATCATATGAAGTTTGCACAAAAATTAGCAATCGGCGCATTGGCAGTAACGATGGGCGCATCAGCCATGGCTGCTGACAATAAAGGCGCAGATGCGCTAACCAATGCAGAAAAAGGCGCGCTAAACATCTGTGATGTCGTGTCTGAGGGTGTATTCAACATCTCTGCCATGCATCAATCAAACATCTCAGAAACTGAAGCCAAAAAAACCATGGACGAAGTTGCTGCTGATTTGATCAAGCAGCATGGCGATGATGAAGTAACCGCATTTGTCAAAGAATTCTGGCAAGACAGCCTATCAACCATCATCTATAAGCAGCCAATCCAAACTTCTGATGACAAAAAACGTGAAATCGTTCAAGCCAATGCCGTAGAATCAGGTCTTGCCTGTTTGGGTATTTTGCTTGGCGAAAAAGAAGGCGAGCAAGCACTCAAAAAAATGCAGGCCGCCCAAAAATAACTAAGGATATTAATTTGAGCCATCAAGCCAATAAAGACACAACTACTTCATCAGGTTTTGTAAAATTCCACGATTTGCCATTGTCCGAGACGACATTGAAGGCGATTCGTGCGCTGAATTTTGAGAATCTGACACCCATTCAGTCTCAGATTCTGCCGCATACACTTGCCAATCAAGATGCCATTGGTCAGGCTCAGACTGGCACTGGCAAGACAGCGACGTTCTTGATTACCATCATTGAATCGTTATTGAAGCGTCCTTTTGGTGAGGATGAGCCAAGGTTCTTAGGTGAGCCGCGTGCGCTTATTCTGGCGCCGACGCGTGAATTGGCGCAGCAGATTTATGCTGACTGTCGAGAGCTGACCAGATTTAGCGATCTTTATAATCTTTGCATCACGGGCGGTGCCGACTTTGATAAACAAGCCAAGCAGCTTGAGCATCGCCCACTGGATATTTTGATTGGCACGCCTGGTCGTATTATTGATTGGGTGCAAAAAGGCGTTCTGTTCTTAGATCGGGTTGAGGTGTTCGTGCTTGATGAGGCTGATCGCATGCTTGACATGGGATTCATCCCTGATATTAAGCGCATTGTGCGACACATGCCTGCCAATACCCATCGCCAAAGCCTACTATTCTCAGCGACATTCAATACTGATGTGATGAATTTAGCGTATCGTTGGCTCAATAATCCTGCTTTTGTGGAGATTGCACCTGAGAGCAAAACGAACAAAGCCATTGACCAGCAGTTTTATCTGCTGACCGAGCGTGAGAAGATGTCGGCACTGCGAGAGATTCTCTCGGGCGATGATGTCAAAAAAACCATCGTCTTCGCCAATCGTAAAGATCAGGTAAAACGTCTGTATGACAATCTTCGCCGTCAATTTGAAGTTACCATGCTCTCAGGAGATGTCGCTCAGCAAAAGCGAGAAAGATATCTACAGCGCTTTAAAGAAGGTGAAGTAAATATTCTGGTCGCCACAGACGTGGCAGGGCGTGGCATCCATGTTGATGATGTGACTCATGTCGTGAATTATACCTTGCCTGAGATGCCTGACGACTATGTACATCGTATCGGCCGTACAGGGCGTGCAGGGCATACAGGTGTGTCTATTAGCTTCGTTAGCGAGAATGATGCTTTTAATCTGCCTGCGCTTGAAGATCATGTTGGGATTAAATTTAAGCTGAATCAGTTTGATTTTAAGCCTGCTGATGCTGTTGATAGCCCTAAGAGTGATGATTGATGAATCCTCTTTTGGAGCTGCTGCCTGAACGCATCCCTTTGTCATTATACATCCATATCCCGTGGTGTGTGAAGAAATGTCCGTATTGTGATTTTAATTCACATGCGCTGCCCGACTCATCTGATGATGCTGCACTGACTGCACCATACTCGGATTATGTGGATGCGATGATTTTGGATGCGCGTTCTCAGCTGTCTTTTGCGCAGGGGCGTCAGATTCATTCGGTATTCATCGGTGGCGGTACGCCGTCGCTATTGCCCGTTCATGAGTTTGCAAGATTGTTCGATGCGCTTTGTGCGATGTATGCCTTTGCAAATGATTGTGAGATTACCCTTGAGGTTAATCCAGGCACGGTAGAGCATGCGCCTTTTGAGGAGTATCTGGCGCTTGGGATTAATCGACTATCCATCGGCGTGCAGACCTTTAATGAGAAGGTGCTGCGAGTACTTGGGCGCATTCATAATCCCAACCAAGCCATTAACGCCATCCGTAATTCCAAGCAAGCGGGATTCCGCCGTATTAATGTAGATCTGATGCATGGACTGCCGAATCAGACAGCAGACTTGGCGGTTCATGATCTGCAAACTGCCATCAACGCTGGCGCGACACACATCTCTTGGTATCAGCTGACCATTGAACCTAATACAGCCTTTTATCGTGCACCCCCTGATCTGCCCGAAGAAGATGTGCTGGAGTCCATCGAAGAAGCAGGGCGTGCGTTACTAATTAAGCATGGCTTTGATAATTATGAAGTGTCAGCATGGGCGGGTAAGGATGATGCGCCATGCAAACACAATATTAATTATTGGCAGTTTGGCGATTATCTGGCGATCGGTGCAGGTGCGCACGGCAAAGTCACATTGCACGGACATCCTGAACATGGCGATGGCATTTATCGTTTTCATAAATCGCGCCTTCCCAAGGACTACATGAATACCGAATCATCAGCGCCTAAGATGGTAAACTTTGAAAAAATCAGTGAAGAGAATTTGCCATTTGAATTTATGATGAATGCGTTAAGATTGCGCCATGGTGCCAGCACGCAGATGTTCGAGGAGCGTACAGGGCTGTTTGTCAGTACGATTGACAATGAGCTTTTGCCATTGCAGCATGAAGGTTTTATGGTGCATGATGCCAATCTACTAAGCCCGACTGCGATGGGCTTTAGATATGTGAATCATTTGGTGCGTTCATTTTTGTGATGATTTGGCGATTGGCTAATCTAATTGTTAATTTTTGATTGATTTACACTAAAAATAAAATGCCGAAAACTTGATAAATTTCGGCATTTTATTACTAATTTCAAAAGAAATTACATTTTCTTTTGAACTTTTTGTGCGCCGTCAGTTACTGCGTCACCAGCTTTAGATACGTCTTTACCAAAACCTTTAACAGTGTTACAACCAGTTAGAACAAAAGCAGCGGCAACAGCAGCGATGATTAGTTTTTTCATGGGAATTTCCTTTGAAAGCTATGGGTTGGAATAAGTTCTTTTCTAATGAACTTAAACTTATATTAGCGAAATTTTGACCAACTTTGTGTAATTGTATGTAACTTTAAGTTATTAAATGTAAACTTAAAAATTGATTAATCGAAAACCATGACCACCATCCATATTGTATTATTTTCTCCCAAGATTCCAAATAACACGGGCAACATCATCCGTCTGTGCGCCAATACAGGTGCAAAGCTGCATCTGGTTCGACCTTTGGCGTTTGACCTTGATGACACCAAACTAAAACGAGCGGGGCTGGATTATCATGAATACGCCCAAATGCGAGTGTATGAGGATTGGAGAGAGTGCCGAGATGCGCTAAACGCTCAGGGCATTCACAAGATGGTTGCGATGACGACGAAGTTTAGCCATTCTTTTTATGAGCATGATTTTAACCATGCTGATGGCGGTGATGTCGCGCTTGTGTTTGGCTCTGAGACGGATGGGCTGCCTCAGGATGTGCGTGATGACATTGGCGTGGATAATTGGCTCAGACTGCCTATGCTGCCAGAGTCACGCAGCCTAAACCTTGCCAATTCTGTGTCTATTTGTCTCTATGAGATATGGCGACAGTTGGGCTTTGCGGGGGACGTTGGCGAGAGTGTGGGTTATCATCGACTCTCATCCCGTCCTGAGGATTGATCGGATTTGATATTAAAGGCGATGTTTGTGCATCGCCTTTTTGTTGTTTAGGGTTATTTGGCTTTCGGCTTTATAGGCAGTTTGGGGGCTTGGGCAATCCTGCGATGCGATTGACGTGACGCGCCACCAGACCTGTGTTAAATAATACTTGCAATTTGGCATTATTAATCTCATCATCGGGTAAGGTGGTTGATAAATGCTTGATAAGCGGGCGTGTGGCGGGGCTATGATGGTATTTGTCAAAAAAAGTCCGAACTTGCATCAAGATTCGGTAATGAACATCGGTAAGCTTGACATCTAGAGTATTCGCCAAAGTCTGTGCGACGCTTGGCGTCCATTGTGTATGGTCTTGGAGGTGCCCATCAGCATCCAGTATTAAGTCTGTCATCAAAACTCCAATACGCTGTCAAATAAAGACAAATCAACTTGCATGCCTTCTGTCTGAGTAAGCACATCCTTGATGACATCATTGAATTGATTGACATCAAATGCTGCCCAAGCCTTTGGTAAGTCGTATAGCTCAAGCGACTGAACCATACCATAAAGGCGTGATTCACTGTCTGCTAGGACGATGGAAGATTTATCTGTGAAATAAAACTGCACCTCATGATCGAAGCTGGCTAAGGTAAAACCTAGTGCGATCGCTTCATAAGTGATTAGCTCGCTGTCTGATTTTATATTTATTAAAAATCTCATGCCAATCTCTCACTAAAACTGAATCACGGTAACGTCGTCGTCGATCTGCAATGCTAATTCTGATAGCCCAACCAGGCGAAAGGGCGCACGCAGATTATCGCCATCAAGACTGTGCCGATTGGCGTTATCGACATCAGTAATACCGCGAGCCAGTGCCGTGCTAACACATACAGGCAGGTCTAGATTGTGCTGTTGTGAGAGTCTCGCCCATTCATCGGTTATGCTGGGAACATCGGCGGTCTGCCAAAGTAGGCGGCTGGCGGTGTATGCGCCATCACCATAAAAAAATACGCTGAGCATCTCGCCAGCTGTTAAGCGTTCTTTGGCAGTGCGTACAGCCTTCTTGCCTTGGTGGCTGTGTGGGCTTGAAGTGATGAGTAATAAAGTTGTCATAAATCAAAAAATCATCAAATTTGTGCTTATTATAGCGTAATTTTTGGTGTAAAATGGCAAAATTGAGCGGCTTTTTAAAATTTATCTATCATGATGACACCCGTATTTAGACCCACCCAAACCGAGCTTGAGATTCTAAATCTTGCCAGTCCTTTTGCCTATTCAATTTATGATAAAAAAACTGACGAGGCGCAAGCATTCTTGGGGGAATTTGGATTTGAGCGTGCGCTGACCCGAGATGATTTTGATGCGTTGATTGGGCGATTTGCAGCGCATCTAGATGAAGATGCTTTGATGATAGGACTTAGACAGCTTCGTAATCTGCTCATGCTAAAATGGATCTGGCAGGATGCGCTGGGCGTGATAGAGCTTGAAAAGCTGATGGAGGAGCTATCAGAGTTTACCAATGCCTGCATCTGCCATGCCAAAAACCACGTCTATGACAGACTGGTTGAGAGATATGGCGTGCCGATGACGGTGGTTGAAGGGCGAAAACAAGTAGATGAATTCGCGGTGATCGCCATGGGTAAGCTGGGTGCGATGGAGCTAAACTTATCCAGTGACATTGATTTGATCTTTATTCATAAGGGGGTGGGCGAGAGTGACACGAGCGAACACGGCAAAAAAAGCATTGACAATCAAAAATTCATGACCAACCTTGGTCGTGGCATCATCCGTCTGCTCGATGAGGTGACGGCGGATGGCTTTGTGTTTCGGGTGGACATGCGGCTGCGTCCGTGGGGTGATTGTTCGCCGCTTGTGATGACGACGGCTGCGCTTGAGAAGTATTTTGGTCAGCATGGGCGCACTTGGGAGAGATTTGCTTGGCTAAAAGCACGAGTGGCGAATGAGGTTTCTGAGTCATTTTTGATGCAAATACTTAATTTACGCAAGAACTTCGTCTATCGTTATTATATCGACTACAGTGCATTTGGTGCGCTACGTGAGATGAAGTCGATGATCGTCAGTCAGCAGACACAGCGTCAGGATTTGGATAATGTTAAGCTTGGTGTTGGTGGTATTCGTGACATTGAATTCATCGTACAGGCATTTGCATTGATATACGGCGGGCACCAGGCGGCACTTGGGGAGAATTTATCGTGTCTTGATGCCATCAGTGTGCTTGATGAGTTTGATTACTTGTCGCGCACAGAGGCGGATGAATTGGCGGCAGCTTATCGGTTCTTAAGACGGCTCGAGCACGCCATTCAAGCACGCCACGACAAACAAACCCAAAAACTACCTAAAGACCTTGATGAATTAACCGCCATCGCTCAGATTATGGGCTTTGATGGTGTTGATGATTTTCGGCAGGCGCTTGACACACATCGACAAAAGGTGTCTGTGCCTTTTGAGCGCATGGTAACAGATCGCCAAAGCCCCACCCAAGAGCTAAGTAATACTAAGGATGCTTGGCGGGAAATCAAAGACGTGCTAAGTGATGAAAGCGTGCAAGCGCTTGATGAATTCATGTCATCAAAGCTGGTGCAGAGTCTGGATGATGAGCCAAGATCCCGCCTAGAATCTGCTTACCCCATCATATTACACGCGCTATTAGAGCATGCCAAGAAAGATGGTGCAGAGCGTGCGGACATGGCAGTGCCAAGACTGGTAAGCTTGCTTGAGGCGATATGTCGGCGTTCGATCTATCTTGTGATGATTGCCGAGAATCCGAACGCCACCATTGCGCTCATTCCGATGTTATCGGCAAGCCCTTGGATCGCCAAGGAGCTGGCTCTATACCCCATGCTGCTTGATAACTTCTTACAAAAGCGCTATTTGCATTTGCCAGATAAAGCAGAACTTGCCGACATTCTACGTCAAAGCTTGCTTCGGGTGGAGCGTTTTGATGATGAAAGTTACTTGGCGAATATTCGATTATTTAAAAAGACCCAAGTTCTGGCTGTGGCGACCGCAGATGTGCTGGGACTGCGCCACATCATGAAGGTGTCTGACAGCTTAACGTTCATCGCTGAGGTAGTGGTGGAGTCAGCATTGTATCGCGCCTTTGATGAATTGGTGTGCAAACATGGTTATCCAATGCTGCAAAATGGCGAGCGAGCAAGTCATGCGCACATTGGCTTTGCGATCATTGGTTATGGGAAGCTTGGCGGTATTGAGATGTCTTATGCATCCGATTTGGATGTGGTGTTCTTGCATGAGATTGATGAAAAGGCAGACACAGATGGTGAGCGTGCGGTAAGCGGCATGAAATTCGCCTCTCGCCTGATCCAAAAGATTCTCACTTATCTGACCACGCAGACCCGTGATGGGCGTGCTTACGAGATTGACATGAGGCTTCGACCTTCAGGTAACGCCGGCGTGATGGTGGTCTCTTCGCATGCGTTCGAGGTGTATCAGCACGATAAGGCTTGGGCTTGGGAGCATCAAGCACTGGTGAGGGCGCGCGCTATTGCCGGTGATGTGCGCGTGATGGCAAGCTTTGATAAGATTCGCACTGAAGTTCTAACCAAGCCTTATGATAAGGCAAAAGTGCGCACGAATGTCATCGAGATGCGCCAAAAGATGCAAACCCATCTGGGCACCAAAGAGGGTGGTACAGCAGAGCATCAATTCCATCTAAAGCAGGACTTCGGTGGTCTGGTGGATATTGAGTTCTTAGCGCAGTATGTGGTGCTTGCCTTTGCTCATGACTACCAAAACCTGGCCATATGGTCGGATAATGTTCGTATCTTCGAAGAAGTGGCGAAAACAGGGCTATGGAG
>NZ_JAAELD010000065.1 GCF_024227015.1 Moraxella sp. | reverse complement strand
GCAACACGACTACTACCACGTCAGACACCGTAGGAGGTAATAATGGACGAGAAACAACAACGCAGGGTGGAACTAGCTACGACAATCGCCCGTTTAGTGCCGAAGTCCGCAATGCACAAAACACTACTACTGGATACCGTGCGGCGGAAACGTCAGAAACTACAAGCTACCAAGACCGACAGTTCTCAAGAGTAACCCTACAAGAGCGGGGCGTATTCGTGCGCTTGCCTGTAAGTGCCCTCATGGGGAACCCTAGCGGTGCAGAACGCTACGCCATGGGAATCGCCAACATGGATGAATGCTGTCACTATGGATGAAACGCATGGATTAAGTGCTTGCACTTAAAGCAAGGAACACCAAAAAAGCCACATGAGCAATCATGTGGCTTTTGCTTTTTGGAATTTATCCGATTAATCATTAGGTGGATAAGATCGCTACTTCTCTGACATAGCTTTCAAAGTCCGCCAAGCTCTCATCCAGCAGCTCATCATCCTGTAGATGCTCAGCATAGGCAATCCACAGCAGCAGCTGATACACGCTGTTAAATTCACTGGCGTTGAACTGCTTCACGAATTGCTTGATCGTGCTTTCATCATGCAACTGCAAGCGGCTTAGCCATGTTTCGATTTTGGTTATCTGCTCTTTGGTGAACTTAATCTCAAACAGCGCGCGCGTCAGACTATGGCGATCTTCTTCGATGATGAGCTTGCCCACACGCTTGATCTGGCGGTTCTTCGCCGCAGCGCTGGTGATGTCTGATAAGTGTTTTAATTCATCTAAGAAATAATCACTAACTGGCAAAGTGGCGAGTTGTTTTTTTGATAAATTTGCCAGTGGCGTAGCCAGCGCCTGCAAGCGCTCGTGTGATTTTTTGATTTCGGTGCGAGAGACTCGCATGTCTTGTTTTGACCAGTCAATATTCATAACATACTCTTGTATTAATGGGTTACCAGTGGCGTTTTTCACGGTGCTTGATGCGCACCTTTAGATGCTCAGGCAGTCCAATAGCCAAGGCCTTTTCTATTTTTTCGCTGACGTAGACTGAGCGGTGTTTGCCGCCGGTGCAGCCGATGGCAACCGTCATGCTGTGGCGGTTATTGTCTGCAAATTTGGGCAGCCATTTTAGAAGATAAGCCGTGATGTCCTCTGCCATCTCATCAACCTCGGGAGATTGAGCGAAGAAGGCTTTTACTGCGTCGTCCTGCCCCGTCAATGCTCTTAATTCCTCGTGCCAATGCGGGTTTGGCAATATTCTCATGTCAAATACTAGATCAGCATCCAATGGCACGCCATACTTAAAACCAAAGGACAGTAGATTAACATTAATCTTATTTTCAAACCCAAGATAATCACGAACCTTTTCTTTTAATTCGTGAACATTTAGCAAACTTGTATCAATCTTAATGTCCGCCAGACTTGCGATGGGTTCAAGCAGTGCGATCTCGCTATGGATGGCGTTCGGTAGGTTGCCTTTGGTTGCCATCAAAGGATGTACACGTCTCGTCGAGCCAAATCGTGCCACCAGTACACGCTCTTCGGCGGTGGCGTACAGTACTGTCACTGCCTGTTCGCCATATTCCTTGATGAGCGCTTGATGCAACACTGGGAAATTTGATAAATCTGCAAGCGGCAGACGGCTGTCAATCCCAAGCGCGATCTTATGAATGCTATCATCTAGCGTTAGTCGTCTGATGGCGCTATCTGCCAACGACAATGGCAAATTATCAATCACATAATACCCAAAATCCTCTAGGATATTTAATACCGATGTCTTGCCCGAGCCTGAACGTCCCGAGACGATAACGATGGAAATTGGATCGCTCATGATCATCCTTTATGTTAGGTGAATTTCGATATTATCCAACAGTCTTGCTTTACCCAGATAGCTTGCGGTTAAAATCACCAAATTTTTATCTTGGTCGCTAGGTGGTGTTAATCCATCAGTCAGCACTTCTAGATAATCCACCGTAAATCCTGAAGCATTGATTCGATCACGGTATTTTTGGGTAAGCTCGCTTAACCGCGAAACATTAAAATCGGCTCTTAGCTCATCAGCAAAGTCACCTAACGCCTGATGTAGCCTTGGGGCGATGGCTAATTCATCAGCGGTCAGGTAGCCATTTCTAGAAGATAATGCCAAGCCGCTATCCGCACGAACGATCTCACCACCAATGATCTTAATGCCAAAATTTAGCTCATCGTTCAGCTTGCGGATGATGGCAAGCTGTTGATAGTCTTTTTTGCCAAACATCGCCACATCAGGACGCACGATATTAAACAGCTTACTCACGACCAATCCCACGCCATCAAAGTGAGTTGGGCGAGTTTGACCACATAGAATCTTGGTAATCTCGCCAGAGAGTACCTGAATCTGCGGCGGATAAGTAGGATACATCTCATCCACGCTCGGCGCAAAGACCATGTCGCACGCCACACTCTGAAGCTTAGCACAATCCTCATCCAGTGTGCGTGGATAGCTGTCAAAATCCTCACCCACCCCAAACTGCGTAGGATTCACAAAGATACTCGCCACGACGATGTCGGCATGCTCCTTGGCGATATTTACAAGTGACAGATGACCATCATGTAGATTGCCCATGGTCGGCACCAAAGCGATGGTTTTGCCGTCCTTGCGGCATGCCTGCAGAGATTCTTGTAGTTCCTTGATATTGTGAAAAATTTGCATGTCATTCGCCCAATATTAGCTAATTAAAACTATGCTCGGCAGCTGGAAAAGATCCCTCTTTGACCTGCTTATGATACAGCTCAAACGCACCAAGTATGCCATTGTCGTTCGCATCATCACCCAAGAAATCTTTGACGAATTTGGTAGGCTTACGCGTGTAAACGCCCAACATGTCATGCATGACCAATACCTGACCATCCGTATCAGCGCCTGCGCCAATGCCAATGACAGGGACGTTCACGCTTTGGGTTGCCATCTTGGCAAGAGCAGCGGGCACGCATTCTAACAACAGCATACTTGCGCCTGCCTGAACAAGCTTTTGGCAGTCATCTAAGAGTTTTTTTGCCTGCTCATCCGTTCTGCCTTGTACTTTATAGCCGCCAAACACATTCACCGCCTGCGGTGTCAGCCCTAGATGTGCGCATACCGGTACGCCATTTTTGGCAAGCACAGAGATGATCTGGCACAAGCCATCATCCCCTTCTATCTTAACCACATTCGCCCCTGCTTGCATCACCGCGCGGCTGCTATTGATGGCATCTTCTAAAGTGGCATAACTCATGAATGGCAAATCCGCCATAATCAGGGCATGGCTGTTACCTCGGGCGATGTTGGCAGTGTGATACACCATGTCGCCAAGCGTGACGGGCAGTGTGGACGACTGTCCCTGCACGACCATGCCAAGGCTATCGCCCACCAAAATCACCTCAATGCCCGCTGTCCGCATGAGGCTGGCAAAGCTGGCGTCATAACAAGTCAAGCAGCTAAATTTCTCGCCAGAGGCTTTGTATTTATTCAGAGTTGATAATGTGATGGGTGCTGCTTGGGTCAGATAACTCATAAACATCCTTTTATTTTGATCGTCTGTACTTAAACACGCGCTTATCAATTTGTAATTTTGGTCAATTCGGACATGTCATGCGCCAATGCCAAATCATTGATTTTTTGTCCATTGATGACAAGGTCTTGGTTAAGCTCCAACAGCGGCACCAGCACGAAGCTTCTCTCAAAGATGCCCGCATGCGGTACGGTCAGCCTGTCATTCTTAATATTTTGATCGCCATAGAGCAGCACATCCACATCAAGCGATCGCTCACCCCAGCGTCTTAGGCGCACTCGTCCTGCGCTGCTTTCAAGACTTTGGCAAAAATCAAGCAAACTCATGGGGTCTAAATCCGTCTTAGCGGACAGTACCGCATTCACAAAATCAGGCTGATCAACCACGCCAAATGGCTTTGACGAATACAGCGATGACAATCCAACCTCTGTAAAGCGATCATCATCCTGCAGGCATTCGAGCACCGATAAAATATGACTCGTAGGATCGCCAAGCTCATTGGCGATGTTACCACCAAGTCCTAAGTATATCTGCACAAATTCACTCATCTGGTCAGCCTCTATGGGTAACGCACCCAACTACTCGCCTGCTCGCGGCTTGGCGTTTGATTTTTTGCGCCGTCTGGGCTTGGGGTTGTCCGCATGGCTTGGTTGAGCTTTGGCGGTTTTTGGTTTTGACTTGGGTTTTGGTGAGCGCTTCTTGGGAGTTGTCTGAGAAGGAGTGCCCTCTGCGGTCATGCCTTGCTCACGCTCTTTGATGGACAGCGTCGATGATGGGCGACGCTTTCGATAGCGTGTCGCAGGAATGTATGGTTCGTCATTATTGAGCAGCTTTAAGAACTCTGCCTCACCATAATTCACTTGCTCAAACACAGGAACGACCACATCACGGCGGCGCGGAATGGGTCTATTGGCGGTCTGCTCGGGTTTATTTGGCAAAAATTCATCAGCATTATCAACGACGAATAACGGCTTTGGCGTCTTAGAGCTGGGCTCTTCATCACGGCTTGATAACTGCTGAAGCTGCAACAACTCATCACTGGTATTACCACCACGATTACGTCTGCGTGATGGCAAGCCTGTCGCACTGCCACCACTGGCAAAGCTCTCTACCATCTGAGCGCGAGTGCCTGCATCGGCATCTTGGTAGCGCGTCCACCACACGCCCATGTTATTGGTCGATTCGGACAGCTCGTGTCTATCGTGCGCCTCACGCAGCACAAGAAAGTCGAAAGCGGCACGGAACTTCGGGTGGCGCTCTAGATTGACGATGTCGCGCACACGTGGGTTGGCAAGCTTAGGCTGCATGAGCCAAATGCTGGTAATGAATTCTTCGGCGAACTTAGGAATGGCGGTTCTTAGGCGCTGTACATCGACCACTTTTGCGGCGGCTTTGCTCTGCGCCTCGTGGAATGGCACGCCTTTTTTCTTAAACTTAGCCAGTTGATACAGATAGTTTTCCCACAGCAGTACCGCATAGAAGAACGCAGGATTAGCGCCCTTGCCCATGCTGACGCGCTTATCGGTATTGATGGCGGTGGCAAGCATCAGCGGCGTTGGCTCATTCGGCGCATATGCCATCAGATGATTCATCGCCCCATGCTCGAACAGAATCGGCAACAGCGGGGTCAGATAACCCCCTGAGAACATCTTTTGGGATTCGTCATACAGACGATGCGCCGACACCTGCTCAAGCAGCGCCCAATTATCCTCGTGAAACTGCGCTCCCAAAGCACGATCAAAATCAAAGCCCAATTTCGCCTTAAAACGCAGCGCACGCAGCAGACGCACAGGGTCTTCTTCGATGCGAGTCTTGGCGTCACCTAACAGGCGCAGCGTGCGATTTTGGACATCGTCAATCGCGCCACAAAAGTCAAGCACTTCGCCTTTGATCGGCTGATAATACAAGGCATTGATCGAAAAATCACGACGGGAAAAATCTTGATTAATATCACCCCACACATTATCACGGGTAATCATGCCCTCTTCAGTGGTGTGAGTGTCATCTTTGGGCGGCGCACGGAACGTCGCAACCTCAATCATCTCACGCCCAGAATAGACGTGCGCAAGCTGAAAACGTCGCCCAATGATGCGACAACGACCGCCAAAAATCGCCTTAATCTCATGCGGTCGAGCGCTTGTCACCGCATCAAAGTCCTTAGGTGCAAGCCCCAAAAGACTGTCACGCACACCTCCCCCCACGATGTACGCCTCAAAACCTGCCTTATTTAGAGTGCTCACCACCTCAATGATGCTGTGCGGCAAGGCAGATTTATTTAGCCCAAGCGCCTTATCACGATGCGTAACAAAGCTTTGGTTCTTTTTGGGCTTTTTATTTCTTGTGGGTTTGCTGGATTTCCCAGAGTTCGCTGGCTGATGCGCCATGCTGAATTCTCCCTGTGGGCTGTAAATTTATTTTGTATGTTTAAACCATCTATTTTAACCGTTATTGGCAAAAAAAGCGAACATAACACACATTTTGTGATAATTTAGTCCGAAACGCTCAATCTATGGCGATTTTTGTCAAGCGTCGCCTGCCCGATGCCTTTGACCTGCATCAGCTCATCCACGTGGCGAAATCTTCCTATTTGGGTGCGATGCCTGATGATGCGCTCCGCCGTATTCACCCCAATCCCCTGCAATGTCAAAAAATCGCTCGCGGTCGCTGTATTGATATTCATGCGCTCGCCAAGTTTCTTGACGGTCCTTTGCTCATTTTTCATCGCCTGATAGGCGCTAACAGCATCAGCATAGCAGCGATCTCCTGCAGAGTGCACTTGGGCAAAGCTCGGCAGCGTCGCCGCCATCCATAGCAATATGGCAAAGCTACTTATTTTCTGCATCTTTTGCCATATCCCAATATTTATCCATCTCCGCCAAATCGCTCTGTTCAAAAGTTTTACCCTGCTCCATAAGCGACTGCTCAACAAAGGCAAAGCGGCGTTTAAATTTGGCATTGGTATTTTGTAGTGCCATCTCGGCATCAATGTCCAAATGACGAGCAAGGTTAGTCAGCACAAACAGCACATCGCCAAGCTCGCCTGCGATTTTGTCTTTTTGAGCTTCATCCAATTTATCTGTTTTATATTTAAACTCAGGCGTGGGCAATTCTGCTTTTAACTCACCAAGCTCTTCTTGGAGTTTACCCAACACACCGCTCAAATCTTGCCAATCAAAACCGACTTTACCCGCCTGTTTTTGCAAATTTTGGGCGGTCATCAGAGCGGTGCCTGCCTTGACATCGGACAATAGGCGTTTGGGACGGTCTTGGTTTTCTATTTGCTTAATCTCATCCCAACGGCGTTTGACATCTTCGTCTGTTTTTAGATTTTCTTTGTCAAACACATGGGGGTGTCTGCGAATGAGTTTTTCTTGCAAAGCATAAATCACGTCCGCCATGTCAAACCGCCCCTGCTCGGCATACAGATGGGCATGAAAGACGATTTGCAAAAGCACATCGCCAAGCTCGCCTTTGATGTCATTTGTGGCAAGGGGGCTTTTATCGTCATTACTGATAGCTTCAATGAGTTCAAAAACTTCTTCTATGGCGTATTTTTGTAGGCTATCGTTAGTTTGTTTTTTATCCCATGGGCAATCGGTACGAAGGCGCGCCATGAGTGCTAACAGGTCAGAGAATTGATTGGTCGGATTCATGATTATTATCCAAAAAAAAATAAACCCCATTATACTAGATAATGGGGTTTTCCACATCGATTTTGGGTGGATTACTGAGCCAAATCTTCGAACAAGGCGGTAGATAGGTAGCGCTCGCCTGATGACGGAATAACCACCACGATGAGCTTGCCGGCATTTTCAGGACGGCTTGCCACTTGTAGGGCTGACCAGACCGCAGCCCCTGCGCTGATGCCCACGAGCAGACCTTCTTTTTCTGCCATTTGACGAGCCGTGACAAAGGCGGATTCGGTCGTTACCGTGATGACTTCATCATAAACACCTGTATTTAGGATGCTTGGCACAAAACCAGGGGCTAAGCCTTGTAGCTTGTGTGGACCTTTTTCGCCACCGCTAAACACAGGCGAATCGGACGGTTCTACCGCTACGATTTGTACACTGTCCTTTTTGGCTTTTAACACTTCACCCACACCTGTAATCGTACCGCCCGTGCCAATCCCTGCCACCACGATGTCCACTTGCCCATCTGTGTCTCTCCAGATTTCTAAGGCGGTGGTTTCACGGTGGATTTTTGGATTGGCTAGGTTGTCAAATTGGCGCGGCATAAAATAGCCGTCTTGACTGGCAAGCTCGTTCGCCTTGGCAATCGCCCCGCCCATACCCTCTGATGCAGGGGTTAATACAAGCTCTGCCCCATAGGCACGCAGCAGAGCACGGCGTTCTAAGCTCATGCTCTCAGGCATGGTGATGACAAGTTTATAACCCTTAGACGCACACACCATAGCAAGCCCAATGCCCGTGTTGCCCGATGTCGCTTCAACGATGGTGGTGTCTTTGTTGATAAGCCCTTCTTTTTCAGCTTCGTTTATCATGGATAGGGCAATGCGGTCTTTAACCGAGCTGGCTGGGTTAAAGTATTCTAGCTTAGTGACAACGCGAGCGGGCAAACCTTTACTTAGGCGGTTTAATTCCACTAGGGGTGTGTTGCCGATCAGGTCGGTAATGTTATTAGCAATGTTCATGGCATTGTCCTATTGTTAAGTTATGGTTGGAATATTAAAGATGGAATTAGCATAACAAATTTTTGATAAAATTTATAGGCAAAAAGCGATAAGTGATATTCCATTTTGGAATTTAATAGATTCGCTCCGCCAAATTGATTGGTTTATGCTAGAATAATCAAAATTATTTTAATACCCCCCTTTAGGATAAAACATGACCACTTTTAATCCCATTACCATCTCTTGCTTTAAAGCCTATGACGTGCGTGGCGAGCTTGATGTCAATCTTGATAACGCCATCGCCTACCGTATCGGACGAGCCTTCGCCCAATATCTTAATGACGGCAAAGACAACCCTGTCATCGTGGTCGGCTCGGACATTCGCCCGTCCAGCGAGAGCCTAAAACAATCCGTCATTGACGGCATCACGGACGCAGGCGTGGACGTGATTGATTTGGGCATGGTTGGCACCGAAGAAGTGTATTTTGCCACAAGCTATCATAACGCCATTGGTGGCATTGAAGTTACCGCAAGTCATAACCCCATCAACTACAACGGCTTAAAAATGGTGCGTGAAAACTCCCGCCCCATCAGTGGCGACACAGGGCTTGCCGACATTCGTGCCATCGCTGAGCGTGGCGAATTTGTGGTGGCGGACAAAGGTAAAGTTACCCTAAACACCGACAAAACCGCTTATATTGACAAGCTCATGAGCTTTACCGATACCGCCAAATTCACCCCCAAAAAAATCGTGGTAAACAGTGGCAACGGCTCGGCAGGACCTGTGGTTGATGAATTACAAAAACGTCTTGGCGATAACATTGAGCTTATCAAAGTCCACCACGTCCCAGACGGCTCATTCCCCAACGGCATTCCCAACCCCATGATTATCGCCAATCAAAAGGTAACATCGGAGGCGGTCATCGCTCATGGGGCAGATTTTGGGGTGGCGTTTGACGGCGATTTTGACCGTTGCTTTTTGTTTGATGAACATGGGCAATTTATCGAAGGCTCATACATCGTGGGCATGCTTACCGAGGTGTTTTTGAAAAAACATCAAGGTGAGAGCATCGTTTATGACCCCCGAGTGATTTATAACACCGAGAACGTCATCACCCAAAATGGCGGTACGCCTGCCATCAGCAAATCAGGGCATTCGTTCATCAAGCAGGTCATGCGTGAGACAGGGGCGATTTATGGCGGTGAGATGTCAGCTCATCATTATTTCCGTGATTTTGCCTATTGTGATAGTGGCATGATTGTGTGGCTGCTGGTGATTGAGCTGTTATCAGTAACAGGCAAAACCTTATCCGAGCTGGTAAACGGTTATATCCATGATTTCCCCAGTTCAGGGGAGCTAAACTTTCGCTTGGGGCAAAAAACCGCTACCGAAATCAGCGAGCTGTTAGAGCAAAAATACCACGCATTAAACCCTGCCAAAAACACCCTAGACGGATTAAGCCTAGATTTTGGCAGTTGGCGGTTTAATCTACGTTCATCCAACACCGAGCCACTCATTCGCCTAAACATAGAAACCAAAGGCGACAAAGAGCTATTAAAAGAGCGAACTGATGAGATTTTGGCAGTATTAAATGAATGCGGTGCGGCGAGCGCCAATCACTAAGCCACGAAAAGACCCGAAATATCGGGTCTTTTTTTATAAATAAGATTTAACCCATTTGACAAAACTATCCACCATGGGCGAGATGTCTTGATTGGCGTGCACGATGTAATAGGCTCGATGACTGTCCAAAGTTTTATCGGATATAATGATGAGCTGTCTTGATTGCAGCTCCTGCTCGATGAGCATCTTGGGGATCAGTGCCATACCCATTCCTTGTGCTGCTGCCACTGCCAACATCGAGAACAGCTCATATCGCTGCCCACTAAAAGGACTATAATGATCGATATGATTCGCCAAGAACCATTCCTGCCAGATGGTCGGTCTGGTTGTCTGCTGCAATAGAGGCATTTTGGACAGTTCATTATCCGCCAAGTCACATTCGCCATTCACCCCCACCAAGGACTCCCCAAAATGCTCAATCAAAAGCTTAGGCGATGCCACCAACACAAGAGATTCATCCATCAGATGATGCGACTGCACACCTGGCCATTGGCGAATCTGCTGCGGCGTACCTGCAAATATCGCCGCGTCAAACATATTCTCGCTGAACAAAAAAGGCTTCGTGCTCGTCTCTAGATGCAGATTAATCTTGGGATGTCGCTCATTGAAGTCTTGTAACTTTGGCAAAAGCCAGCGGGTCGCAAACGTCGGCACCACGCCTAATTTTAGAACGCCGCCAAGGCCTTTATGATTCATCAAATCAACCGTTGATCGCTCAAGCCCTAGCAGATGCGAAGTGACACTCTTTAGGTACATTCTGCCTGCTGTCGTCAGCTCCACGCCATGCCTGGTTCTGGCAAACAGCGCCACACCCAAGTATTCTTCTAGCTGCTTCACCTGTCTAGACACCGCACTTTGGGTCATGAATAGTGCCTGCGCCGCATGTGTGTGGCTGCCATGTTTGGCAACTGCCTCAAAGCATAATAAGCTTTGCAAAGAAGGAATGGATCGCTTCATAAATTCGTCCGATGAATGATATGCCAAAAACACATACAATAATATCTTTAATGTCTTAAAACCTAGTATTTATCTGTATTTTAGTCAAAATAATGGGCAAATACTAGGCTTTATCGCTTAAGATATGCATAAAAATCATATCTTGATGAAAATTACTCGATTGAAATTTTTTGATTTTATCGT
>NZ_JAAELD010000064.1 GCF_024227015.1 Moraxella sp. | reverse complement strand
CATTAATGCCAATGGTGGCGGTAGGAATGCGACTGTCGGCATAGACAGCCAGGCCCCCGCGTGCGGTTTCTTTGTATTTATCCATCATGTCCCGACCAGTCTCTTTCATAGTTAGAATGGCTTTATCAAGTGACACATGATGCGAGCCATCACCCCGAAGCGCAAGGCGCGCCGCATTGATCGCCTTAACCGACGCCATGGCATTGCGCTCGATGCAAGGCACCTGCACCAATCCTGCTATCGGATCGCAGGTAAGACCTAAGTTATGCTCAAGTCCAATCTCAGCAGCGTTCAGGCATTGCGCAACTGACCCACCCATCACATGAGCCAAGCCAGCTGCCGCCATGGCACAGGCAGAGCCCACCTCACCTTGACAGCCAACTTCTGCACCTGAGATTGAAGCATTTTGTTTGATGAGAGCGCCTATCGCACCCGCTACCAATAAGAACTCACGCACCCCTTGATAGCTGAACGACGGGATAAAACCACGATAATAGTGCAGAACAGCAGGGATGATTCCTGCGGCGCCATTGGTTGGTGCGGTGACGACCTTACCGCCTGCAGCGTTTTCTTCATTGACCGCCAAGGCATACAGATCCACCCAGTCCATCGCTAACAGACCGCCATCAGAAGAGCGGCCGTATTCTTTGGATAATTGATCGTATAGACCCTTGGCACGACGCTTAACATTAAGCCCACCTGGCAAGATACCGTCTTTTTGACAGCCTTGGGTTACACATGCCTGCATGACCTCCCATATCTCAGTCAGGCAGTCTCTGATCTCTTCTTCTGGGCGAATCGCCAATTCATTTAACATCATAAGCTCAGCAATGTTTAGCGATTTGGCTTCACAGATGGCGGAGAGCTCTGATGCCATGCCAAAAGGGTAAGGAAAGCGATCATTCTCCTCTGTAGGTTCATCAGCCATGATCTCATCTTTATCTACCACAAAGCCGCCACCGATAGAGTAATAAGTCTGCGAGAGGATTTTATCATCATCCAAAAAAGCGCTGATGCTCATGCCATTAGGATGATGGGGCAGTGTGACTTCATCATACCAGACGATGTCGCTGTCATAATTGAACGCAATTTGCTTGACACCGCCTAACAACAGCTTTCTATCATTCATGATGGTTGCTAAATAATCATCCGTCTTCGTGGTGTCTATGGTACGCGGCTGATGGCCCAGCAATCCTAACATCACCGCGGTATCCGTGGCATGCCCCTTGCCCGTGGCAGACAGTGAACCATACAGATCCACCCGTATGCTATTGACCAAATGCACATCGTCACCAAGTAATTCTAGAAATCGGTTCGCTGCCACCATGGGTCCGACCGTGTGCGAACTTGAAGGACCTATGCCAATTTTAAATAAATCAAAAACACTAATCATGCGAATTCCTTTTTTAAGATATTAGTTTAAGATATTAGGTATAGACAAATTATCATCAATATTATGCCAT
>NZ_JAAELD010000063.1 GCF_024227015.1 Moraxella sp. | reverse complement strand
GAAGCCCCGCTCACATGAATCTGGTCATGAAGTCTTTTTAAAAAGACCTCGACATCATCGCTTGAACCTCCGGCGCAAACCACCTTCGTGCGACCGGCTGCCATAACAGCCTCTTTGAATATTTCTTTGGATTCATGGCCGTCCTTTTTGGGATAGTTTACCTTAACAAAATCGCTGCCAAGACATGCGGCCACACCGGTGGCACCTGCAATCAAATGCGGGTCTTTCTCATCGGCCACCGCCTTGCCGCGAGGATAAATCCATAAGACGCTTATCAATCCATGTTGGTGTGCCTGGTAGACAATTTGGGCCGCTTGATGTAACATATCTGATTCATACTCACTGCCCAAGTAGACCGTATAGCCGACTGCCAAAATATTTATGCCGCTGTTGTTACGAAAATCGATTACCTGCTGTACATCCAACCATTGATTGCTGAAAGGGTCAGCCTGGGACGTTTTAACAAGATTTGTTTTCGAATTCAGCTTGACCAGATAAGGGACATTTGCATAAGAGCTGCCGTATCTGGCAATCAG
>NZ_JAAELD010000062.1 GCF_024227015.1 Moraxella sp. | reverse complement strand
GTTAAAGCCAATGGACAAGGGGCGAGCATGACGCACCGAGTTATAAAAGGCTTCGGCGGTCTGTCCTGACAATGTACGTCCAGACGCATCGGTAATCGTCCCTGAAATCATAATGGGAAGTTCAAAGCCAATCTGCTCAAATACGCCTGTTACTGCAAAAATCGCCGCCTTGGCATTGAGCGTGTCAAACACCGTCTCAATCAAAATAATGTCCGCACCGCCAGCGATTAGGGCAAGCGTGCTTTCGGTGTAGTTATCCACCAGCTCATCAAAAGTGACGTTACGAAAGGCAGGGTCATTGACATCAGGCGAGATAGAACAGGTGCGGGAAGTCGGTCCGATGACGCCTGCGACAAATCTGGGTTTGTTGGGATTTTTGGCGGTAAATTCATCACACGCCTGACGAGCCAGCTGTGCCGCCGCCTTGTTAATCTCATAGCTTAGATGTTCCATGCGATAATCCGCCATGGAAATCTGCGTGCCGTTAAAGCTGTTGGTCTCAATGATGTCTGCGCCAGCTTCTAGGTATGAGCGGTGAATGGCACTGATGATGTCAGGTTGAGTGAGTACCAGCAGGTCATTATTGCCCTTGACGTCATTGTCAATATTGGCAAAGCGTGTGCCACGGTAGTCAGCTTCGGCAAGTTTATAATTTTGAATCTCTGTGCCCATCGCCCCATCAAGGAACAAAATCCGCTCACGTAGTAGTGCTTGCAGGCGGGCTTT
>NZ_JAAELD010000061.1 GCF_024227015.1 Moraxella sp. | reverse complement strand
CATGATGGCAGGCATGGAATGGGGTAAGCTGACTGTCATGCCGCGTCTATGGGGTCGTATCCTAAAAGAGGGTAATGACGTACAGCCTGATGACAACCCAGACATTCTAGATTATTACGGCTATGGCGATGTAAAATTCCTATATCAGCTGGATAATAACAAAAACATCTCAGGCACAGTCCGCTACAACCCAAAAACAGGAAAAGGTGCGCTACAGCTAGACTACGTACATCCTATCGGTAATGGCATCAGCGGCTATGTGCAGCTGTTCCAGGGTTATGGTCAGTCGCTGATCGACTACAACCACGAGGCCACATCGATCGGTGTGGGTGTGATGTTAAACGACTGGATGGGTCTATAAATAGGCGTCCAAATCGTCCTGCGCGTACCGAATTGGTGCGCGTACCTCCTTATTTTTTGGCAGTACAGGCGCAAAGATGGCATCGTCTTTGTGCCTTATGTCATGAACCTGTTTATTCTTATGTGCACCATGCGTCTAAAGATAATCAAGCCAAGATTGGTAGATTTAAACTGTTCAAGAGTATTGCCAATACCAACCTACTTTGTGATACTTGCCATCATCTGATGACATGGCGACTGCCACCTGTGCGCCTCAAAGCATTAACTGACGTCTCTGACAATCCTGGATTTTTTCATTTATATTTTGCCACACATTATCAATATCCTACCAATCAAGCGCTTAATCAGTTCAAAGATCATGAGAATCTCTCTGCATTGATGATACTGGTTCATACGCTGCGCCAATTACCAAAGCCCGTGGGCTGTCATGCCAAGAACACCGCCATCATCCCTATGCCGACTACCGATAAGCGATTGGTAAAGCGTGGTTTTTATCCTGTGATGGTGCTTGCTAAATGGTTGGCATATCATTGGGAATTGCCCATTTGGCAGGGTCTAAGTCGTATTGCTGATAGCGATCATCAGCGAGGGCTGGGTCGGCAGGCGCGACTTGATAATATTCAAGATGCTTTTGTGTTAAATGACGCACCACCTGTAAGGCAGCTGGTATTATTTGATGACGTGGCGACCACGGGTACGACGATTCAGGCAGCAGCAGGTGCAATCATGAGATATTCACCGGATATAAGAATCATCGCAGTGTGTGCTGCACATGGTACGGCACAGATGTCGCTGCTACAGACCAAGGAGGGATGATGCGCGCGCAGATGGGTTTTAGTTTGATTGAGGTGTTGGTGGCGCTATTGATTCTGTCTATGGCGGTGCTTGGCTTTTTGATGGTGCAAATGAAATCACTGCACCAAAGCCAAAGCGCTACCATGCGCGCGCATGCAGTATCAGCGATGAGTGCTCAGGCGGAATTATTAAGAGATGTAACAGATGATGCTCGAGAGGATTATGAGCGACTGCTGAATCAGCTAAACCAAGGTGTAGGGATCGACCAGATGAATCATTACCAAAAATCCATCCTAGCGGTGAGTCTGCCTTGTCACACCAAAAGCTGCAATGAAGAGATGTTTGTCAGACATCAAGGATTACAGATCGCCAAAGCTGCTGCTGCGCATGGCATTCGCCTTAATATCTTGCCATGCAACAACCAGCGATGTCTCATCGCAGCGTGGGGCGAGACGCCTGCACGTATCGCCGTTAATGGCTGTATGAATGCAAACGGCAGCATCAACCCAGGTGCGACGTGCATGACCATGGTGGTGCACTAGATGAAGCATGCGCGTGGATTTACCTTAATTGAGATGATGGTGGCGCTATTCATTGGTGTGGTGATTGCATTGATGGCAGGGCAATTATACATATTAAGCATGCGCACAGCGATAAGCCAAGAGCGCGCTGCCGAAGAGATTAATCATCAGTCCTTTGTGCTGCCCAACATGATTAGTAATGTGCGCTTAGCTGGGTTGGGTATTGATGGCTCGGTGCTAGATCGTCCAAATCCTATGGGCGTGCTGATCGATGCAGATCAGCTTTCAAGACAAGAAACCCCTAACAACATTGACCGCTATCTGACAGGTGCATCTAGGGCAGGCCGAGTCAATCGAATCAATATCCCATCTGAACAGCTTACCATCATCTATCGTGCACCGCAGGAAATGTGGGACTGCGAGGGAGATATCGCTCTAGGTCCCAGACGTGTGCGTCTAAAGGGTGGCGAGATGGCGCAGGTGGGTGGACAAGTGGTAATAGAGCGGTATTTTGTGCAGATGGATGATGTTGTGATGAATCTACGCTGTGATGCCGCTCGGTTTGTACCTGAGAGTATTAAGCGCGACAGTACAAGAGATCGTAAATTCTCCCAAAGTTCAACAAGCTACATTAATGCCATCATCGACGCTGATGCCAAAGATACCAAAAAGGCTAACGTCGTATACGGACTGGGCGGGCAAGGTGCAATCATGGCGAGTCATGTGGAGGGATTATGGGTGCAATTGGGCGTCCAAATGCCCGACGGCATTCGCCTGATGACCATAGCAGATTATCAAAAATCAAAAATACAAGAACCGATTGTAACGATCAATCTGGCACTGCTGAGCCGTTCGGTAACGCCATTGTCTGATGGTGAGGCACCAGCACAATCGTTTGATGTATTTGGCACGATGGTTCATGTAAACGAGGACGGCGCCAATTACGACAGACAGCTCCATCAGGTGAGTATCGCCCTAAGAAATGCCAAGTATGCAGGAGATGCACCATGAGATATGGGTATCGCAGGCGAGAGGGTGGGTTTGTGCTGTTAATTGTACTGGTGGCGGTGCTGTTGGTTGTCGGTCTCTCTGCGCTAGCCATTCGCCAAAGCCTTAATGACACTCGATTGTCTTTTACAACAGGTAAGGCGAATGAGCTGTTTGTGTCGGCAGATGCGCCGTTGGCGATGCTAAAAGATGGACAGATATTAACCGTCGATCAAGGCATGCTTGATAAGCTCATCTCTTACCATCAGAATCTACCAAGCGATGACAACCTTGTGATTGCGCATTTATGCTACGATCCAGCGTTGGGTCGGGGTAATTTTGTGCCATCTAGAATGGTGATAATGCCTGCTTCCATGACATGCCAAGATAATCAAGTATTGCTTTGGCTGTCTTTGCGTGCAGATACGGGCGATGCGGATGATTTTAGTCATGCGCCATCAGGTGTGCCATTGGATGATTTGCAGGCGGTGGATGATGTGGATTGGACCAATTACCATCTTACGGTGTATGTGCTTGCAGCTGAGAGGCAAATAGATGGCAGCTGTACCACAGAGCCAATGCAAGCCAAGCGATGCCTTATGGATGAAGGCATCATGCATCAGATGCTGGTGCAGGAGTTTTATTATGGTTATGAATAATCGGCTCGTTAAGGCTGGTTTGGTGTTTCTGATATTCATCTCTGGCATTACTACGAGCTGGGCGCAGCTATTTACCCAAAGTGTATTGGCGGATGGATCCTGTCTGAGCGCGCCGACATTAACCAGCATGATGGCGCATGACAATCACGCCTATGTCACCGCGTTGTATCCTACCGAATATGGGCTGGAGGGTAATCTTCTAAAATATCGCACTCAATCGGGCATCATTATGGATAGAAATAACCTGCCTATTTATCGTAATGGATCTGTGGCTTTGGGTGCTGATCTGTGGGCGACAGGTTTGAACTTTAACCAATTTGGCACCAAAGGCATGCTATCGCGACATAAGTCGGATGGCTATCTATGGATGCCTGCTGATAAAAGTAGCAACAAGCTTATCAAGGTGTCCCCCGACAATGTCAATCTGCCATCAGGCTATACAGATGATGAATTGCAACACATCAGGCGCGCTATCGGTATTGATTCGTCCACCGTACCGATTGGTGCGGTTATCTACCCGCCGAGCATTCATACGCCCACAGGTGTGATGATCTATGGTGATTCATTGGGCGTGCTGCGCATGGTGGATGCATCGACAGGTGGGCAAATCATGGCGTACATGCCTCGCCGAATTCTTGGTGCGCAACTTGGCGTGGATGCGCAGTGGTCGCTGCATGAGGTGCGCACGGATGGTAAAGCAAGACTGATTGCAATTGGTGGTTTTGGTCGGAGTGCCGCAGGAATGATGGCATTGGATGTAACTGATGTCACCAAAGGCGGCTCGCCCAAGGTGCTCTATGACATCGCACCAAATGCTAACTTCGATCGTCTAAGCTATATTCATGCGCCCATTTCTTTGGGATATATTAAACAGACGGATCAGAGCCGTGCGGTATTTGTCTTTGGTGGCGGCGTGGATGGCTGCTATGAGAACAATGTAGCGAGTTGCCAAAAGTCTGCCGCGAATGGTGCTGTCATTTATGTCATTGATGCGCTAACTGGTCAAAAAATAACCGAGTGGCAAAATGACAGCTTGAATCTTAAAGACATGCGCCACAGTTTCGGCAGTGAGCTGACCTTAGTGGATAGGCAGCGTGATGGCATGTTTGATCATGTCTATGCCGCAGATTTGGGCGGACAAATTTTTCGTATTAATGTCGGTGCTGACTTCATGAGTGCGCAAGCAGTGCGTATCTTTCATGCCAATGATGACAGCTTGCCGATATTTGATAAAAATCGCGCTCATTTTTATCAAAAGCCCATTGTTAGTATTTATCCCTCTGGTGATTATGCGGCACAAATGGGCGCTAAGCGATTTGCGCTGATAACTATTGCCTCGAATGATCAAAGTATCGTAGATGGCAAGCCAAATCATGTTTATGGCATCTTTGATAAAGGATTGATCAATCGTGAGCGTTATTCTCCCATCTCAAAAAATCAGCCCGAACCCATCAGCCCTGCAAGCGCACCATCACAAAGATCCATCGCACATTCTGCAGGCTGGTATCATAAGCTTCAGATTAACGGCAATGATGCGGTGACTGTTATGGGCGGAGGGGTTGTTGTACCAACATCCAAACGCTCATCTAAGCGCGGCGTGCATGGTATGTATCAGTTAAGTGTGATTCAACCTAAGGCTTGCCCGTCTGACACGATAAGTCAGCTGCAGACTTACTGCTTGCCATTTGGCATGTGCTCGCGCGATACGTCGTTACTCTCCAATCAGAATGATGCACCAATCAATAATCAAAGTGCATTGATATCACCCATCATTCAAGGCGGTTGGACGGCAGGCGCGATGGTAAATGCCCATAGCGGCGCGACGTCTTGGCAGTTGTTGCGTCCAAGTGTGGATGATCGATTAGATATTGATGGCGTTGATATGAATGATCCTGATGAGCCTAATGCTGAGAATAATACGCTCGCCATGCAAATGCTTCGCACCATTCGTCCGACACGTTGGTATGACGTAAGAAATATTGGCGATAATTATTAATTTTGGAATAAATCCGCTGCTGATCGAATTTGTACGATGGCTTATTGTAAGCATTAAGCTTATATTGGACTGACAATAATTGGCAGTTGGTGTATGGTGGACATTGTACAATTTATGTAAGCAATTTCGCTTTTGTTACCCAAATGCGTACAACAATGATTATAAACTATCCAAAGCTATACAAAACCATCAAAACATCGCTAGACAAACCCATCAAAATCGTTTTAATTTTAAATAGACTCACAACAAACAACACGGACTAGATGTGAGATTAATTAAATGAGTTAAGCTCACACGGTTTGTATTTTAGGAGAAATCTATGAAAACCCTTAAACTATCAATGATCGGTGCAGCCGTACTACTATCAACTAGCGCGATGGCGAATGTTGTGACTGATACAGGTGCAACGTTAGTGGATGGCACTAAGACATTCTTTAAAACTGCAACCAAACCTGCGGCAGTGAGCCTGGAAGTAGGTTCGTTAGGTTATGGTGCTAACATCGCATGGGCTGCCAACGATCGCGTTGAACTGCAAGCAGGTTGGGCTGGTGGTAACATCGCAGAAGCCATCAACGATAACTTCGATGCTAATGGCGTAAACTACCAAGTAGAGACTGATTTTTCTAACCCATACTTAGGCGTACAGCTTCGCCCAGCGGCGAACTGGTTTACCGTTGGTGCAGGTGTGATTGTCCCTGATAACGAAATCAAAGTACGTGCTAATCCAAGTAGCAATGGTACTTATCGTATCGGTGGTGTGGATTATGATCAAAATGAAGTTGGCACTTTGGAAGGTACCCTTGAGCACCGCAATAAATTAGCGCCTTATTTGACCGTTGGCTTCCGTCCAAACATCGGCAATAACTGGGGTGTATTTGGTGAAGTTGGTGCTACCTATCTAGGTAAAGCAGATGCTAATATCACTGCAAACGGAACAGGTCGTGCAGCTGATGTTAATGGTCAGAATGAGATGTCCGTTGATTCTTTGGCAGCTCAAGCAGAGCGTGACATCGAAGCTAAAGACTATGCAAACTGGTTCCCAATCGTAAAAGTTGGTGCAACTTACCGCTTCTAATCAGATCTTTGATAAAAACAGCCCGTTTATTCGGGCTGTTTTTATTTTGATATTCTAGAAGTAATAAGTTCACTTTCGCATAGTTAAATAAATAAGCCCAAGATAAT
>NZ_JAAELD010000060.1 GCF_024227015.1 Moraxella sp. | reverse complement strand
TTCATCTACATCTGAATTTCCTTTCTATCCAAGAGTCCTACAATTAAAATTTTTTCTGATCACGGCTGACCTGATGCCCTATTATGCCTTTTAAAGAAGTTTTGACACGTTAAGCACAAGATTTTGTGATAAATTTGTCTATTTTAACGTCCTATTTGGGGCGTTAACTCGTCGTCTATTGAAAATCAATGTTAGGCGTATAGGTGACGTCTTAGTATTGATTAAATAATCATTTGAAAAACGCGTATTCATGGAGGCACCATGCCATACACTTACCTGACCGAAGTCCAAATCACCAGTCTTAATAGGAATCTGGGCGGTACTACTACGATAAATCCAGGAAATTTGGCTCATGCGGTGAATGGTCCCGCTGCAGTCTTATTTGGCGCTGTTATGCACGCCACATTGGCAGAGAAGGCAGCAGTATTGGTGGAAAATCTCTCCCAAGGACACTGTTTCGATGATGCAAACAAACGCACTGCAAGCGCGGCGCTCAATGCGTTTATCAAGGCAAACCGCCAAGGGAAAGGCATCGTCGGAGGAGACAAAAAGGCGGTGTATGCTGTAAATCAATGCGCAGATGCCAATCCAGTGCTCTCAGTACAGAATGGCTACCTGGCGCAAGCACTTGGTAAGTTGATACCAGAGGCGAAGGGCGGCGACCCTGCATAGCCGGTGCGGTCTTGCGGGGTGCATCGTGCAAAGCGGCAGCGCTAACCTGTCAGTTCAGCGTTGGGTTCCCTTAAACATGGGTATTCTTAAACATAGAGGGAAAAATCGCCGTAGCATTCAACATCATATTGATATAATTGGGCATTTTAGCGAC
>NZ_JAAELD010000059.1 GCF_024227015.1 Moraxella sp. | reverse complement strand
CCATTCATAATTCACCATTCCTATTCGTCCGTCACACAGCCTTCTGATGCGTTTTTGACATTTTTGATATATTTATATAGCGTTCCCCGTGTCGCTTTGTAAGGCGGCATCGTCCATTTTGCACTACGTTGCGCTATTTCATCATCACTAATAGCCACACTTAGTGTATTGTTTTTTGCGTCAATTGTAATGATATCACCGTTTTTAATCAATGCAAGCGTGCCGCCTTCTTGTGCTTCTGGGACAATATGCCCGACAATAAAGCCATGTGAACCGCCAGAAAACCGTCCATCGGTGAGTAGGGCGACTTCTTTACCTAAACCCGCACCGACAATGGCAGAAGTCGGAGTCAACATCTCTGGCATACCAGGACCACCCTTTGGACCTTCATAGCGAATAACGACTACGTCGCCTTTAACAATTTCTTGACGCTCTAGCGCACTGAGCATTTCTTCTTCACTATCATAGACTTTTGCGGGTCCTGTGAAGCTTAAACCTTCTTTGCCGGTAATTTTTGCCACCGCTCCGCCGAGGGCAAGATTGCCCTTGAGTATCTGAATATGTCCTGTGCTTTTGATGGGAGATTCCAGTGGATGAATAACTTGTTGACCTTCTGTTAATCCAGGTAAGTCCGCCAAATTTTCTGCAACGGTTTTGCCCGTCACTGTCAAGCAGTCACCATTAAGCAGCCCCTTTTCTAAGAGGTATTTCATCACTGCTGGCGTACCACCGACATTATGAATATCTTCCATGACATGCTGTCCACTTGGTTTAAGATCAGCTAAGAACGGCACACGATCACTGACTTTTTGAAAATCATCAATGGTTAATTCAACGTCTATCGCTCTAGCCATCGCAATCAGGTGGAGCACTGCATTGGTAGAGCCGCCTAATGCCATTACAATGACCATTGCATTTTCAAAGGCGGCGCGAGTCATAATATCGCGGGGTTTAATGTCTTTTTCCAATAAGTTGCGGATGGCTGCACCCGCTTTGACACATTCGTCTAATTTACCGGCAACCTCGGCGGGGATAGATGAACTATAGGGTAAAGTCATGCCCAAGGCTTCAATGGCAGAAGCCATTGTATTAGCGGTGTACATTCCACCACAAGCCCCTGCGCCTGGGCAAGCATGTTTAACGACATCTTGACGATCTGCTTCGCTTAATGTTCCTGTAATACAT
>NZ_JAAELD010000058.1 GCF_024227015.1 Moraxella sp. | reverse complement strand
CGCTTGGCTCAACCACGTCGATTTTTTGGAATCGGCGTGATAAGGCGTGGTCTTTTTCAAAGATTTGACGATATTCATTAAAAGTCGTCGAGCCAATACAGCGAAGCTCACCATTAGACAGCGCAGGCTTAATCAGATTGGACATGTCCATTGAGCTGTTCATGGTAGAACCTGCGCCGATCATCGTATGAATCTCATCAATGAACAGTACAGCATTTGGTTGTTCTTTTAGTGCCTCTAACAGTGCCTTCATGCGATTCTCAAAGTCACCGCGAAACTTAGTACCCGCAACCAGAGAACCCACTTCAAGGCTATAAATCACCGTCTCAGCCAAAGGCTTTGGCGCCCTGCCATTAACAATCAACCAAGCCAAACCCTCTGCGATCGCTGTCTTACCCACACCGGCTTCACCGACCAACAATGGGTTATTTTTGCGGCGGCGGCACAGAACTTGAGCCGTGCGCTCAATCTCAGCA
This sequence comes from Moraxella sp., assembly GCF_024227015.1. Lineage (GTDB taxonomy): Bacteria > Pseudomonadota > Gammaproteobacteria > Pseudomonadales > Moraxellaceae > Moraxella. Next base: position 2,420 of record NZ_JAAELD010000058.1, on the reverse strand, counting down.
TCACGCCCGATGAGCGGGTCGATGCGGCCTTTTTTGGCTCGCTCGTTTAGATTGGTGGCGAATTCTTCAAGCGGGTTTTTGGATTTGGTAGGCTCTTTATCTTCGCTTGGTGTCTGAGAAGGTGCTGTTTCGTCTTTTTTATTGTGTGATATGTAGCGAAGTACGCGCAATTTACTTACTTCGCGCGCCTGCAGCAAATACAGCGCTTGAGAATCTTTTTCGCTAAATATCCCAACCAATACATCCATACAATCAATTGGCCGCTCGATACCGCTAGATTGATGATGCCATATCGCACGCTGCAAGACGCGCTCGCAGCTCTTAGTAGGCTTGATGCGCGCATTGTCGTCGGCGGTTTTGGGCACATAATCTGACAGGTAGATCTTCAAGGCGTCGCTTAATTCGCTGGCATCCACCCCAAAATCGTCCAACATGTCTTTGACAGCCTGATCATTAATCAATCCTAAGAGCAGATGCTCGACCGTGATGAATTCATGGCGATTTTTTTTGGTATAAGTTTCTATGCGTTTACGCACTATTTCAAAATCTGGACTAAACATTTCTACCCCATTTATTAAATCATTATCTTAATAATGTTATCCATGTCATTGTTTTTCAAGCGTGGTCAAAAGTGGATACTCCATCTGTTCCGCCAATTCATTCACCTGTAGAATTTTCATCTCACCGATCTCAAATGGCAATATCGCCACCACCGCTCGGCCCGATTCGTGGATCTGATACATGAGCTCAACCGCACGATCAACACCATGATCAAAGATCTCAACAAGCACATACACCACAAAATCCATTGTCGTGTAATTGTCATTATGCATGACAACCGCATACATGGGCGCACGAGCAGATTCCGACACTGTCTCAAGCGCGACGTCTGATTCTGCCTCATGCTCCTTAGTATTATAGATAGACAAATTATTCTGATTCATGTTATTCATACTTTATCTGGCTCATCATAACAATAAAAAAGCCGAGCGTACGCCCAGCTTTTGATGATTAATTACTGCTGATGGGTCGATTATCCGTACCATCCGCCTCTGACAAGGAGGCTGGTGCATCGCTGATGATTTTACCCACCTGCCAGTCATACAGCTGCTGTATCTTCTGATCGCCTGCGACCAGCTCCAGCTTCATCTGACGAGGGGAGAAGCCTTCAGGCATCACAAAGCGACCACGAATGTTAGCCACGCCATTAATGTCATAGCTGGATGGCTCAAGGGGAATCTCAACCATGCTTGTCGCGTTTAACAGGGTCAGTCTTGGCACCATACGAACCGATCTGCCCGACACGTCGATCATCGCCACATCAAAGCGATATTCAAAGGTATTCTCAGGCAAAGAACCGATCTCTGAGCCGATTACCTTTAGGGCAACACCACCTTGCTCCGCCACCGATGATTTTAATAGATCATTAACTTGGGCAAGTTGTAGATTTTTTGTTTCTAATGCCTTTTGTTCTTCGGTCAGTCTTTCAAGATTGCCCATGCTGATGTCGCGCTCTTTGGTTAGCGCATCCACATCTTCTTTAAGCTTAGCATTCTCTGCCGCCAAGGTGTTCACATCTGCTGAGACTGCTTGATCGGACTTTAGGTCTTTGGCGGCATGAACGCCTTGACGATGACCAACTTGATAACCAATAAACGCCACAACAAGCGACGTAAAAATAAGCACTGCAAGAAATAGCGCTAAAATCTGTGCCGTCGCGCCCGCTTGTTGATTCAGCGAACGGCGCAATGGCACGGTTTTTGAGGGTGTTATTGACATGATACTCAAAATTCATCAAACTAAATTCGCGTATTATATCAAATATCTGCGAACATTAATGATAATTTTTTCAAAAGCTACGAAAAAATTACAATAGCAACAGATGCTGATTTTTTGGCGAATTTGTATGCTTTGTTAAATTTTCAATCGCTTTAGTCGCAAAGCATTCATCAGCACCGAGATCGAACTTAACGCCATGGCAGCCGCCGCAATGATCGGATTGAGCAGCCCAAAAGCAGCAGCCACGATGCCAATGCAGTTATAAACGAACGCAAAAAATAGGTTTTGCTTGATGTTATTTAACGTCGCTAATGCGATGTGCTGAGCATGCTGTGCGTGCGTGACAGAATCACCCACCAACTCCGCCGATGAAGTGTGCTTAGCGATACTAGATGCGTCATGCACCGAGAAGCTGACCTGCGCCTCTGCCATGGCTGGCGCATCATTCACACCATCACCGACCATGGCGACAGTCCTGCCCTCTTGTTTAAGCTCGTTAATTCTTTGAGCTTTATCACGCGGTGAGAGCTTGCCATGGGCAGACGTAATGCCCAGTCGTGCTGCCACATCATCAACCACACCTTGGTGGTCGCCACTCATGATAATCACGTCGATGCCGTCTTGTTTTAATTGATCGATGG
>NZ_JAAELD010000057.1 GCF_024227015.1 Moraxella sp. | reverse complement strand
AGCATAAGGCCTATTGCGAGGTATTTGCAGGGGCGGCCTGGATCTTTTTTCGTAAAGAGCCGAGCAGATACGAGGTTATCAACGATCTGGACAGCGATTTAGTTGGTTTTTACAGGGTGCTGCAAAATCACCTGGAGGAGTTCTTAAAGCAGTTTAAATGGTGCCTGGCCTCAAGGCAGTGGTTTGAAGACTGGAAACGTCAGTAGACCGTCGGTGGCCTGACCGACATTCAACGCGCTGCACGCTATTATTATCTGCAGCGCATGTGTTTTGCAGGCAGGGTTAGGGGCCGCAGCTTTGGAACCAGCCCAATGAGCCGGCCGCACATCAAAAACATTTGAGGCGCTCGATTGGCTGGCCCAACTGGTGACCCACATCCCCAATAAGGGCGAGCAGATGGTTCGCTATTACGGCTACTACTCAAATAAATCCCGGGGCATGCGCAAAAAAGCCGGTAGCGATGATCAGGTGCCGGCCTTGGTCGAGTCGGCTGTGTCGTCAAAGGCATTTCGTAAAAATTGGGCGCGATTGATACAAAAAATTTATCAAATCGACCCGCTGCTGGGCCCAAGTGCCAGGGGTCGATGAAGGTTATTTCCTTTATTGAGGATGATACGCTTATCAAGAAAATATTGATGCATCTTGGGTTGTGGCAAACCCGCATCCACGACTCGCCGCAATCAAACAATGCGCATACCCCCCACCATTGAAATGGAACTGACCTACGACTACACATATTCGCAGCTGCCACCCATCGATTATTGGACCCAATAAGGGATCTTGTTAATGGCCAAATCTTATCTGGAGGCCATAGCGTATTGCTGCGTCCAAAATCAGCCTGTTTGGGGTCTTGGGCAAGGCGGGGATGTTGATTTCCAGGGGCAGACTGCAATGAGCGCGCAACGGTAAACCTACCAATTGTGCCTTGCACAACATGCTGTATTGATAGCGTTATTGGCACACAAGCGTCGGCTGGGTATACTCAGCGGCGTAAAAAGCAACTTCTTATCTCTTTATCTCTTTTTATCTCT
>NZ_JAAELD010000056.1 GCF_024227015.1 Moraxella sp. | reverse complement strand
CCCCCACAAAACCACACCAAAATCAGAAAAACACAACAAATTTAAGCTTAGAATTCATACAGTTCAATAAAAATACCAAACGCAGAATAAAATAAACCGCCATCATGACAGCCATAAAAAACACCCTTAATATTAAGGGTGTTTTTGATTTAACAATCCAAGGATTAGTTAAATAGGTGATCAATCGCTGAACGCTCTTCTTCTAGCTCGCCAAGCGTGATGTTGATACGCTCTTGGCTGAATTCGTCGATCTCAAGACCTTGAACGATTTTGTATTCGCCATTTTCGGTCGTTACAGGGAATCCGAACATTACGCCTTCTGGGATGCCGTATGAACCGTCAGATGGGATACCCATAGTTACCCACTCACCGTTTGAGCCTAAAGCCCAGTCACGCATATGGTCGATGGCTGCGTTCGCTGCTGATGCTGCTGATGACAGGCCACGCGCTTCGATGATCGCTGCGCCACGCTTACCAACGGTAGGTAGGAAAGTGTTAGCATTCCACTCTTGGTCGTTGATCATGTCTTTTACAGATTCGCCATTCACTGTAGCAAAACGATAGTCTGCGTACATGGTTGGGCTGTGGTTACCCCATACAGTTAGGTTTTTGATGTCTTTAACTGCGGTGCCAGTTTTCTTAGCTACTTGAGTTAGCGCGCGGTTGTGGTCTAGGCGAAGCATTGCGGTGAAGTTCTTGGCAGGTAGATCTGGTGCTGACTTCATGGCGATGTATGCGTTGGTGTTTGCAGGGTTACCTACCACCAATACTTTAACGTCACGGCTAGCTACGTCGTTTAGTGCTTTACCTTGAACGGTGAAGATTTTCGCGTTTTCTTGAAGTAGGTCAGCACGCTCCATGCCAGGACCACGAGGACGCGCACCTACCAATAGGGCATAGTCTGCATCTTTGAATGCCACGTTTGGATCGTCAGTACCAATCACGTCTTGAAGCAATGGGAATGCGCAGTCATCTAGCTCCATGATAACGCCTTGTAGAGCTTGTTGTGCTTTTTCGTTCGGGATTTCTAGTAGTTGT
>NZ_JAAELD010000055.1 GCF_024227015.1 Moraxella sp. | reverse complement strand
GATGCGTGGCGACCGCTGTCTGCGATGAAGGCATCAACGGTAGTCCATGCTGATAAACACATCACGACGATCGACGAGCTTGATGCGATTCTGGCGAGTCATGATAAGGTGCTGATTGATCTAACGGCTGATTGGTGTGTAGAATGTCGCATCATGGAGCGTGAATTATTTACAGACCGCCCAGAAGCTTTGAATGATGTTCAAGTGGTTAAATTTGACATCACGGAGGTCACCGATGATGGTCGAGCGCTACTGGATCGTTATCAGCTCATGGGCCCACCTGCGTTGATATTCTACCAAAAAGGCAAGCTACACAACATCATGCTGGGGCAGACCAAGCGAGCTGAATTTGAAACTGCCTTAGCGAACTTCTAATCAACAAAAACCACCATAGTAATTATGGTGGTTTTTTAATCTCTTAATCTCTGCGCAAAAATTAAGCCCTGTATGAACAGGGCTTAATGGGCAATCAACGATTATTTATTCTTTAGGCGATCTTCCCAGAAGGTTGCGCCTTTGATGCCAAGCTTAACAGGGTCGAAGGTATAGTTCGTAACACCTGCTTTCTTCTGCTCTTCATAGTCGCGAAGGGCATTAAGTGTAGGCTTAGACATGAATGCGAACATTAGCAGGATGCCAACGATGTTTAGCCATGCAGTCATACCAACGCCGATGTCACCCATGTTCCAGATGTAGCCTGCGCTGTTTAAACTGCCATAGGCAACAAGCAGTAGAACGCTGATTTTTGGGAACCATGCAGCCAGCTTCTGAGTACCGGCAGTCATGCGACGTGTTAGGTAAGCCACGTTCACCTCAGCGATGTAGTAGTACGCCAAGATCGTAGTGAAGGCAAAGAAGAAAATCGCAACGGCGATGAAGTGGTTACCATATGAACCAAAAGTAGTCTCAAGCGCCATCTGCGTGAAGGCAGGCGTGCCGATTTCTGCGATGCTAGGATCGACGTTTTGAACGATGAACTCTTTGGTTTTCTCGTTTTGAACGTTATAGGTGCCCATGGTCAAAATCATAAAGGCAGTCGCTGAACACACCAGTAGGGTATCTACATATACGGAGAATGCTTGTACTAGACCTTGCTGAGCAGGGTGCTGAACTTCTGCCGCGCCTGCGTGGTGAGGACCTGTACCTTGGCCAGCTTCGTTGGAATATACACCGCGCTTAACACCCCAGCCAATCGCTGCACCTAGACCTGCCATTGGGTTAAGGATGTCACTCATGATAAGCCCAAATACCCCAGGGATCTTGTCAAGGTTCGTTACCATGATGATGAGCGCTAGAATGATGTAGCCCAATGCCATTAAAGGCACAACCATCTCTGCCACGCGTGCGATACGCTTAATACCACCGATAACAATTACTGCCAATAATGCCACAACAACTGCCATCACGATAACGCGGTTAGTACCGACATCGATGCCAGCGAAGTTCATCATCGCGCCATCGCCTGTGATACGAGTAACCGCACTAACGACACCGTTCGCCTGCACACCAGGCAAGAAGACACCACAAGAGATGATGGCTGCGATGGCGAATAGGATGGCGTACCATTTTTGACCCAAGCCTTTTTCAAAATAATAAGCAGGGCCACCACGGTATTGACCTGTGATCGGATCACGCTCTTTATAGATCTGTGCTAGGGTACTTTCTGCGTATGCAGTAGAAGCGCCCAAGAACGCCACAACCCACATCCAAAATACCGCTGAAGGACCACCAAAGCCAATCGCTGCTGCCACACCTGCGATGTTACCCACACCGACACGGTTGGCAAGTGCCACCACGAATGCTTGGAAAGATGAGATACCGTCAGCTGATTTGGTCTTGCTGAACATCAGATTAACCATTTCTCGGATCATGCGAACTTGCACGAAACGAGTCATGATTGAATAAAACAAGCCTGCACCTAAGCATAGATATACCAGTGCAGGACTCCAGATAATACCATTTAACGTATTAATAAAATTTTCCATCACTATTCCTCAGCCCGTTGGAAAACATAAAATAAAAATCGACATTCGCACCCGTCAATGAAGAATAAAGCATTGACTAAACAGATGTGGCGTGAACTTAATATTGCAATTTGCCATAATTTCGCAACAATTGCCAGTAAAATTTTCAATTATGGGGTATTTTTTTACAAAAAAGCTTGATTTTTGGATGAAATTTATACTAATTGGCTTGAATTTGAGTAATTTTGGCGCAATTTATTGAGGTTTGTCAATAAAGTTTTTGCAAGTTTAACGATTGTGTTGTGCTTGTGTAAGATTTGGACGGTTTTGCTTGTATTTTTGGCTTAAGCTTGTCATTATACTGCTAAGTTTGGCGATTTTTGACATAAGTCTGCTTAAGTTGAACGCCAAGATTGACTTTATTTCTATTTGTAAGGAAAAAACATGAAAAATTTCAAAAAACTTACCGTTGCTGCATTATTAGCAAGCTCGCTAAGCCTGTCTGGTTGTGGTTATAACACCCTACAAGCCCAAGATGAGCAAGTAACCGCATCATGGTCTGAGGTGGTGAACCAGTATCAGCGCCGTGCTGACCTTGTACCGAACTTGGTTGCTGTCGTACAGCGCTATGCTGAGCACGAAAGAGAAGTGTTCACTGAAGTGGCATCAGCGCGTGCAGCCGCAGGCAGTGTTCAGATTACACCTGAGACACTAAACGATCCAAATGCGATGAAGCAATACCAAGAAGCTCAAGCGCAGATGACGGGTGCGTTATCTCGTCTGATGGCAATCTCTGAGCGTTATCCTGACCTTAAAGCTGATGCGATGTTCCAAGATCTACAAGCTCAGCTAGAAGGCACCGAGAATCGTATCACAGTGGCTCGTCAGCGTTATATCCAAGACGTTCAAGGTTATAACACCACCGTGCGTCAGTTCCCAACGAACCTAACGGCCATGGTGTTTGGCATGGATCCAAAAGCCAACTTCACCGTTGAGAATGAGCGTCAAATCTCAACTGCACCGACAGTGAATTTTGATAATGGTGCAGCACCTGCCGCATCGGGCGCAGCAACAGGCACGAACACAGGCACAGCGACGTCAGGACAATAAAATGGCGGATGTGCCAAATAACAGCGGTAATTTTAATCTTAGCCTATTAGATAGGGCGGCTCGTCTAAGTGCGACTGCCTTATTAGGTGCCTGTCTGTCATCGGTAGCCTTGGCAAATAGTGCAAATACAGCCACGGCGAATACTGCCACGGCAACCGCCACCGCCCAAGCTGCAAGCGAAGACGATCTTGCGGCCGTCGTCGTCGCACGTAATGGCGCGATTAACGACACGCTAAGAACGGCAGGCGAGCCATTATCGCCATTGACTGAATCGGTGCGTGATTTCACCGATGAGATGAGTGATGAGGGTTCCGATAATGGAGCAGTTGCCACAGCTCAGACACCGACCACTTCAAGCGCACCAAGCGTTACCCATGATAAGCTCATTCTAAATGAGCCTGTCGTGGATGCAGCACGTATCTTGAGCGCAAGCGAAAAAGCTCATCTCTCCGACCAGCTGCGCGCACTATATAATGATAACCTTGCTCAGGCGGCCCTTGTTATTATCCCGAGCACCGAGGGCATGCCAATCTTTGACTATGCGATGGCGGTTGCTGATCGCTGGCAACTGGGCAAAAAAGACACCGACGAGGGTCTTTTAATCGTTGTTGCGATTAATGATCGAGATTTGTACATCTTGACAGGCTATGGGCTAGAGGGCGTATTGCCAGATGCAGCCTTAAAGCGCATCATTCGCCAAGACATTACACCCGCCTTTAAGAGCGGGCAGTATGCTCAAGGTTTGTCCGCCGGCATTGCCAGTATTGGCGAGCGCCTGCGTGCTGACCCTGAGACGCTGAAACGTGCTGATGCTGCAATCCAAGAAGAAGAGAATTTTGGTGAAGAGAGTGTATCGCTGTTCGGTCTGCTGATTATTGGCTTTATTTTTGGTACCTTTTTGTCATCGATATTCGGTAGGGTGCTTGGGGCGACCATCGCAGCTGGCGGTGTTGGCTTCATGGGTATGATGGCGGGTGCTGGCTTTATGGTTATACCGATTGCCATTGTGCTTTGGCTGATCCTATTGTTCTTCAAAGGCGGGTCTGGCGGCGGTCGCGGTGGTAGAGGTGGACGCGGTGGTGGCGGCTTT
>NZ_JAAELD010000054.1 GCF_024227015.1 Moraxella sp. | reverse complement strand
TGATGCGGTCACAGTGCCAAGCGACGATGCACCTGATGCGCTAACCAGCATGGCGGCGGTGGCAGCTTCATCCCCTGTGGTGAGTGCATCAGACCGACCAGCCATCAATCCTGCACCCATCAATCCTGCACCCAACAAGCCAGCTGAAAATACTGATGAGGCGATCGTGTCGAGCGACGCTGCGCACGAAGAGACCGAGCAGCTGCGCGAGCTTAATGGTAAATTTGAGCAAAATTCCCCAATTCTAGACAAGCATCTGTCTGACCAAGACAGCTTTGATCAGAATAACAGCCCACTGTTGAATGCCACAGACAACATCGCTGTGGTGATCACGCCACGTAACGCCTATACAGGACTGTCGGGTAAAACCGTACTGAGCTTGGTGCGTGAATACGGCTTAAAATATGGCGTGATGAATATGTTCCATCGCTACGAGCACGAGAACGGCACGGGCGATCTGTGGTTTAGCATGATGGGCGTGAATAACGATGGTGTTCAGCCGTTTGACTTGAACGTACTTGCTGAGAGTCGTTTTAATAGCATTTTGTTGTTCTTATCACTGCCGCACCCACATGCCCTGCGTGGCTTTGACAGCATGGTGTCAGTGGCACAGATGATCGCTGATGACCTAGAGGCTGACATATATAACGAAGAAGGCTATGCGCTCGACGATGCAGAATTTGCCAAATTGCGTGCTCACGCTGCCAGCCATCAATAAGTTTATGCCTTCTAAAAACCGTCTTTGATAAGGCGGTTTTTTGTCTGATTTTATATTTGTTTAGAAGTTAAAAATGACCGATTTATTTGATTTTGCCCAAGAAGATTCAGCAGCCAATCCCAAAGATGATCATATCGTTGGCGAAATGCGCAATCTGATTCAAGCATTAAAAAAACACAACCACGCCTATTATGTGCTTGATAACCCGACCATCGCTGATGATGAATACGACAGCCTAAGATCTAAGCTGGTTCAACTTGAGCAAGCGC
>NZ_JAAELD010000053.1 GCF_024227015.1 Moraxella sp. | reverse complement strand
CTCTTACAGGGAGCGACGGACCAAAAACCAGCTCCACATCACAGGCAAAATTAAGAACAACGGTGCCATTGCCTGGGCCGGCATTGAAATTCAGGCGGAACTTTTTAACAAGGGGCACTATGTTGATGAGTGCCACGAGTCTATCAGAATACTGATGCCCAATGAAGAGGATAATTTTATAATTACCTGCGGCGAATGCGCTGAGGACACAATGCCTGAACATGACAAGATGCAACTCAAAATAGCGGCGGCGCACAGAGACTAAAAGCATATTTGGGTGCTCAGAATAGACAATTGTTGACACCAATGTAGCTTTGCGCTACATTATGCAGCATAATGCATCACAAAGGAGGATTACCATGTCATCTCCCATGAGGTTAAGTTCGGAGCTTGTTGATGCTGCAACCAGAGAAAGCCAGGCACAAAGAAGATCTGTCCCAAAACAAATTGAACATTGGGCGGCTTTGGGCAAAGCGGTTGAGAACATCATCGGCTATGCTGACATAATTGATATATTGAGTGGCCAAAGACGCTTAACGCTATCACCGATAAAATCTGTGACGGCCTCGGCAAAGGATGTTTTTAACGCATTGGAACAGAGTCGAAAAATCGGCGCACTTTCGAAAACAATTACATCGGCAGATGTCTATTACGAAACAAGCCGGAGTCAACCGGGATTCATTGATCAGGTTGACGCTGCCACAGGAGTGCGTAAAACAGGGCAGTTTCGCAACGGTGAGTTCAAGGCCATTGCAAAATGAATGAGCCAAAACAGCTTTGGCTGT
>NZ_JAAELD010000052.1 GCF_024227015.1 Moraxella sp. | reverse complement strand
TAAATGGCTCAAAAATGTGGATCACCAACGGCGGCGACGCTGATGTCATGGTCGTCTATGCCAAAACCGACCCAAATGCAGGCGCCAAAGGCATCACTGCATTCTTGGTAGAAAAAGGCATGAAAGGATTCAGTCACGGCACGCACTTGGACAAGCTGGGCATGCGCGGCTCGAACACTTATCCGATGTTCTTTGATAACGTAGAAATCCCAGCTGAGAACGTGCTAGGCGGTGTTGGCAATGGCGTGAAGGTACTCATGAGCGGTCTAGATTATGAGCGCGCGGTACTAAGCGGCGGCCCGCTGGGCATCATGGATGCGTGCATGGATCTGGTGATGCCATATGTTCACGAACGCACGCAGTTCGGTCAAGCCATCGGCGAATTCCAGCTCATGCAAGGCAAAATCGCCGACATGTACTCAACCATGCTGGCGTGTAAATCACTGGTTTATGCCGTAGGTGCTGCCTGCGACAAATCAAACCACGATCGCAGCCTACGTAAAGACTGCGCCAGCGCAATCCTATACAGCGCCGAAAAAGCCACCTGGCTAGCTGGCGAAACCATCCAAACACTGGGCGGTAACGGCTACATTAACGAATTCCCAGCAGGACGTCTGTGGCGTGATGCCAAACTATACGAGATCGGCGCAGGCACCTCAGAGATTCGCCGTATGCTGATCGGTCGTGAGCTGTTTAGCGAGACCAAATAATCATAATCGGTAACTACCATCAGGATAAGGGCGCTGACAATCACGCCCTTATCCAAAAATCAAGCTAAGTGATGAGCTAATATTATTTTTAAGGATAAAGAAAAAAGGATGCACCATGACTGCCAACCTAAACGTATTAAATTCCAAAATCAACGTCCGCAGTGACACCTATAAGACCAACCAATCCGCCATGCTGCCATTGGTGCAGGATCTACAAAGCCTATCCGCCAAACTTGCGCTAGGCGGCAGCCAAAAAGCCCGCGAAAAGCACACAGCACGTGGCAAGCTATTGGCGCGCGAGCGTATCAATGCCTTGGTCGATACTGGATCGGCATTCTTGGAAGTTGGACAGCTTGCAGGGCTTAACGTCTACGAAGACGACGTGCCTTGTGCCGGTGTCGTGGCAGGCATCGGTCTAGTAAATGGCGTCATGTGCATGATTGTTGCCAACGATGCCACTGTTAAGGGCGGTACCTATTATCCTTTGACCGTTAAAAAACATCTAAGAGCTCAAGAGATCGCCAAAGAAAACCGCTTGCCTTGTATCTATCTGGTGGACTCTGGTGGTGCGTTCTTGCCATTGCAGGATCAAGTTTTCCCTGACAAAGAGCACTTTGGGCGAATCTTCTATAACCAAGCTCAGATGTCTAAGCTTGGCATTCCTCAGATCGCTGTCGTCATGGGCAGCTGTACCGCAGGCGGTGCGTATGTGCCTGCGATGAGCGATGAGACGATCATCGTTCGTAATCAAGGTACGATTTTCTTGGGTGGTCCACCGTTGGTGAAAGCTGCCACAGGTGAAGTGGTGTCGAGTGAAGACCTAGGTGGTGGTGATGTGCATACTCGTCTATCGGGCGTGGCCGACCATCTGGCAGAGAACGATGAACACGCGCTACTGATCGCGCGTAACATCGTCGCCAACCTAAATTATCCTAAGCAGTCATTACCCAAAGAATTCGATGAACCGATGTTTGACAGCGATGAGCTGTACGGCGTCGTTCCGGCGGATGCCAAGACACCTTTTGACATCCGTGAAGTCATCATGCGCTTAACCGATGGTTCACGATTTGATGAATTTAAGGCACGCTTTGGCACGACATTGGTGACTGGCTTTGCTGAGATCTATGGTCAAAAAGTCGGCATCATCGCCAACAACGGCATCCTATTCTCAGAATCTGCCCAAAAAGGCGCACACTTCATCGAGCTCTGCTGCCAGCGTAAGATTCCACTGCTGTTCTTGCAGAACATCACAGGCTTTATGGTCGGTCAAAAATACGAAAACGAAGGCATCGCCAAGCACGGCGCCAAGCTCGTCATGGCAGTCGCCACCGCCAACGTACCAAAAATTACGCTAGTCATCGGCGGTTCATTCGGCGCTGGTAACTACGGCATGTGTGGTCGTGCGTACTCACCACGCTTTATGTGGACATGGCCAAACTCTCGCATCTCGGTCATGGGCGGCGAGCAGGCAGCCAGCGTGCTATCCACCATCAAGCGCGAACAGATCGAAGGTGCTGGCGGCACATGGTCAGCCGAAGAAGAGAACACCTTCAAAAACCCAATCCGCGAACAGTACGAACATCAAGGTCACCCTTACTATGCTTCTGCCCGCCTGTGGGACGATGGTGTGATTGACCCAGCTCAGAGCCGTCACGTGTTGGGGCTTAGCCTTGCCATTGCCATGAACGCACCGATCGATGAGATGAGCTTTGGCGTGTTCCGCATGTAATTGGCAGGTCTTGTAATCGGCATGACAGATCAACCGTTTAAATTTTATAAGGAAATAAGATGAACAGTTATACCACGATAGAATGCATCATTGATAACCAAATCGCCCATGTCTGGCTAAACCGCCCTGACGTGCACAACGCCTTTAACGCCAATGTCATCAGTGAACTTCATGCTTGCTTTGATGCGCTGGATAAAGAGGCTGACGTACGCGTCATCGTGCTTGGCGGTCGTGGTAAAAGCTTCTCGGCGGGTGCTGATCTGTCATGGATGAAAGAGATGGGGCAAGCAGACTTTGACACCAACTCTGCCGACGCCCTAAAGCTTGCCAAAATGCTAGAGCGCATCGCAACCATACGCCAGCCCACCATCGCGCGCGTGCATGGTGCTGCACTCGGCGGTGGCATGGGACTGGTCAGCGCCTGCGACATCGCGGTAGCTAGCCAAAACGCCAAATTCGCCACATCAGAGGTGCGCCTAGGACTTGCGCCTAGCACCATCAGCCCCTATGTGGTGCGTGCGATCGGCGCAAGACAAGCCAGCCGCTACTTCTTGAGCGCTGAGCGCATCAATGCCAATACGGCTCAGCAGATTGGGCTTGTGCATGAAGTTGCCGAAGATGATGACGGACTTGATGAGATTATCAGTCAGATTATCAGCGAGATCAAAAAAGGCGCACCCAACGCCCAGACCGCCAGCAAAGAACTGATCACCATGGTGGATCATGCCAGCATCAATGACAGCCTACTTAACAGCACCGCTAACCACATCGCCACCGTGCGCACGGGCGATGAAGCCAAATCGGGCCTAGATGCATTCTTGAATAAGCAAACGCCGCACTGGATTAAGTAGCTTTATCTTATTGATAAATTTAATAATTTTAAAAGGACGATTGAAATGTTTAGAAAAATTCTAATTGCTAACCGCGGCGAGATCGCCTGCCGTGTGATCAAAACTTGTAAAAACCTTGGCATCGCCACCGTGGCGGTATATTCAGATGCCGATAAGAACGCCCAACACGTCAAACAAGCGGATGAAGCAGTGCACATTGGCGAATCGCAAGTCTCAAAAAGCTATCTGCTCATGGATAAGATCATCGAAGTTGCCAAGGCGACAGGCGCCGAAGCGATTCATCCTGGTTATGGCTTCTTGTCCGAGAACGACCAATTTGCCAAAGCTTGCGCTGACAATGGCATCGTCTTCATCGGTCCACCAGTCGAAGCGATTCTTGCAATGGGTCTAAAAGCCACCTCAAAAGCCCTCATGGAAAAGGCGAACGTACCGCTAACCCCTGGCTATCACGGTGAGAATCAAGACCCAACCTTCCTAAAAGAACAAGCGGATCGCATCGGCTATCCTGTGCTGATCAAGGCAAGTGCTGGCGGTGGCGGCAAGGGTATGAGCTTGGTTGAGCGTGCAGAGAACTTCCTAGAGAGCCTATCATCTTGTAAGCGTGAAGCGCTGTCTAGCTTCGGCAACGATGATGTCTTGATTGAGCGATACATCGTGAATCCTCGCCATGTGGAGGTACAGATTTTTGGTGACAGCTTTGGCAATGTGGTGCACTTATTTGAGCGCGACTGTTCTGTACAGCGCCGCCACCAAAAAGTCATCGAAGAAGCACCGGCGCCGAACATCAGCGAGGACAAACTAGCCCAGATGCGTACTGCCGCCATCAACGCAGGTCGTGCGGTCGGCTATGTTGGCGCAGGGACGGTCGAGTTCATCGTAGAACAAGACGGCACGGCGTACTTCATGGAGATGAACACCCGCCTGCAAGTCGAGCATCCTGTGACAGAGATGATCACAGGTGTGGATCTGGTGGAATGGCAGCTTCGCGTGGCGTATGGCGAACCACTGCCAAAATCCCAAGACGAACTCACCTCAACAGGTCACGCCCTAGAAGCGCGTATCTATGCTGAGATTCCAGAACAAGGCTATCTGCCAGCAACGGGTAAGATCACCCACCTGTCATATCCTGATGTGACCGATAGCGTGCGTATCGACAGCGGCATCGTGGCAGGCGATGAGATCACCACTTTCTATGATCCGATGATCGCTAAACTCATCGTCTGGGGCAAGAACCGCGACGAAGCCATCGGCAAACTTCGTCACGCGCTATCACAGACGCACATTGACGGGCTGGGCAATAACATCGCCTTCTTGGAGCGCATCTTAAGAACTGACAGCTTCAAAGATGTCAAACTAGACACCAACCTGATCGCTCGCGAAGAAGATTTCTTACTTCGACCGACCATCCAAGTGGACGATGAATTGATCGCCAAGACAGCATTCATTAAGCTCTTAAGCGGACTTGGCAAGGGCAGCATTTGGCAAAAGTCGTCATTATGGCGACTAAACGCCCCAACCACCCAAACCGTCAAAATCGTCCATCAAGACGAGACGCACATGGTGACATTCAGCCATGACAATGACGTATGGACAGCGAATGTGGTCGATAAGAGCTTTACCCTGACAGGCAGCCTAACCGACGATCACACCGCTGACATGACGATCGATGGCAAACGCCAAAACGTGGCATTTAGCCAAAGCGCTGACGGGGTGACGGTATTTGATGATCGCTTCGGTGCCAACGCCATCAAATTCACCCATCCTAAGGCCGACTACGGCACGGATGACGATGGTGACAGTGGCGGTCTGACCGCACCGATGCCAGGCGTGATCGTGGATGTCCGTGTCTCATCAGGTCAAAGCGTCTCAAAAGACGAGATCCTACTGACCATGGAAGCCATGAAAATCGTCTACACCATCAAAGCCCCAGAAGATGGCACGGTGTCAGAAGTGTATTATCAAGCAGGTGATCAGGTCAAAGCCGGCGATGAGCTCGTTGCCTTCGCCCCAAATGACCAATAATGACAGGATGGTAATTCAGAATGGGTGTGTTTGGCAGATGACGAACTAAACTACCCATCTGCCATCCCATGATGGATGCACCTTAACCCTATTTTTAAGGATAAAAAATGAAACCTGACATCAAAATCGTAGAAGTGGGTGCCAGAGACGGCCTACAAAACGAAAAAACACCGCTTAGCGTGGACGACAAGCTTACCCTCATTCAAGGGCTGGCAGATGCCAATTTAAAATTCATCGAAGCAGGCTCATGCGTGTCACCAAAATGGGTGCCACAAATGGCAGGCAGTACGGAGATTTTTGGCAAGCTGCCCACCGATACGGACGTGAGTTTTTCGCTGCTGACGCCGAATCTGCGCGGTTTTGAAGATGCCTTGGCGGTTGGCTGTAAAGAAGTAGCCGTATTCACAGGCGCAAGCGAGACCTTCACCCAAAAGAACATCAACTGTAGCATCGATGAAAGCATAGACAGATTTGCAGACATCTTGGCGCTTGCCAAAGAGCACGACGTCAAGGTGCGCGGCTATGTGTCGTGCGTGGTGGATTGCCCTTATGAAGGCCCAACGGACCCAAAAATCGTCGCCAAAGTCGCACGTCGTCTGTACGATATGGGCTGTTATGAGATCTCGCTGGGCGAGACGATCGGCACCGCCACCCCGAATCGCATCAAAGCCATGCTACAAGCCTGTATGGATGAGCTGGACGTCAGCGTCATCGCAGGGCATTATCACAACACCTACGGCATGGCGATCGCCAACATCTATGAGAGCCTAAACATGGGCGTAAGAATCTTCGATGCCAGCGTGGGCGGTCTTGGCGGCTGTCCTTATGCCAAAGGCGCATCAGGCAATGTCGCCACCGAAGACGTGCATTATCTGATGACAGGGCTTGGCTTATCGACAGGCATCGACATTGATAAACTCGCCAAAGTGAGCGCCGACATCTGCCAAAAGCTCAATCGAGACAACGGCTCGTTGGCGACCAAGGCTTATCTGGCAAACTGTGGCTAATCACCAATTACTCATCCTATTCATTGGAAAAATAAGTCCGCCAAGATCATGTTTTGGCGGACTTATTTTTTACCATCAATGAGTTCATTTTTCAAAAAGCCAATCCACGCCTGCACTTTGGCAGGGAGCAGTCGGGTTGTGGTTAGGACATAGACCCGAATGGGCATAAGCTCCCAATCAGGTAGCACCCTAACCAAAGCACCTGCCTTGACGGCACTCTCCACCACCATGTGTGGCAAGGCAACCACGCCAAGCCCCTGTAAGCCAAGCCGTAGCGTAAACCCCAAACTGTTTGAAAACAGCGAGCCGTCCGCATGAATGATTGACTCTATCCCTTGTTTGTCAAACACTCGCCATTGCCGATTGTAGCCTGCCTTGATACGAATGAGCTTGTGCTGATACAGCTCATCGGGGGTTTGGGGGTTGCCATGTGCATTTAGATAATCTGGCGAAGCGTATAGCCCACCGTCCAAATCAAAACTAAGATGATTGACCAAGCTATCACTGTCCGCCGTCCACAGCCGAATGACCACATCATAAGGCTCGCTCACCAAATCCACCTTGCGAGAATTTAGGTCAAACGACAGCCTTATATCAGGATAGCGTTCACAGAACTTAGGAATAATCGGGGCGATGAGTTCATAGGCAAAGTCCACCGGCAACGAAATTCTAACTTCGCCATGCACCCCTTGCCCAAAATCGCTAATCAGCTCATGGGTTGCCAATGCGTCATCAATGATTTTTTGAGCTTTGTCAAAATACATCTCGCCTGCTTCGGTCAGCTCAATCTTACGTGTGGTACGGTTGAGTAATTGCACGCCAAGCAATTTTTCCAGTCGCTTGATACGCTCGGAAAGTGTGGATTTTGGCATAGAAAGATGAACGCCTGCCTTTGAAAAGCTCTTACTGCGGACAATTTCCACAAAAATTGCCATGTCGTTAAGGTATTGCATGGGGTTTTCTGATTAAACTTTCGTCAAATGCGTGTCAAATTGGGTTGATTGTTCGGTAAGGCGAACACTGTTTTCGGATTTATGATATTTACCTTATTATAAATGGTTGCTAGAATATTTCAATCATTTATACCACCATTTTTTAACACCATGAAATCATCTGCCCTAAAAAATGGACTTGAATCCGCTCTCATACTTGCCCTTGTCATGGGCTTTGGGCGTTTTGCTTATACGGCGTTGTACCCATACATGGTAACAGACGACGTGCTAAGTGTGGCACAAGGGAGCGTTGTCGCCTCAGCGAACTATGTCGGCTACTTAGTCGGGGCGTTGCTTGCTGTGCGTATCAAGGCGGACAAATCCAACGTCTTTGCCTTGATTGCTCTTATTGGCACGAGCGTGTGCCTTGCTCTCATGTCGGTGCTGTCAGGGGCTTTGTGGGTTGGTGCGGTACGGTTTTTGGCAGGGGTGTTTAGTGCTTTGGGTATCGTGTCAGCATCGATGTGGCTACTTGCCAAACAAAAACACACCACCGCCACGCCGCTCATGTACGCAGGCGTTGGGTTTGGCATTGCCTTATCATCGGAGCTTGTGGTGTGGGGCGTGGGGGCAGGCGTAAACTCATCTGGGCTTTGGCTATGGCTTTCGGTGCTTGCTTCGGTGCTGTCGTTACTTGTGCTACATGGACTGTTTTTGCAAAAGTCAAATGAGTGTGGTCAAGCACCTACGCCCTTTATTCAAAATCCTAAACTTACCGCCAATGCACTCATCGCACTCTATGGACTGGCAGGGTTTGGCTATATCATCACCGCCACATATTTGCCACTACTGATAAAAATGGTGTTGCCTGATGTGAATGTGGGGCATGTTTGGGCGGTGTTTGGTTTGTCGGCAGTGCCATCTTGTTTTGTGTGGCATATGATTCATGTTCGTATGGGGACTCGTGTAGCGCTCATTGCCAATTTTACTGCCCAAATCATCGGAGTCATGTTCCCCATCATCATGCCAAACATGGCAGGGTATCTTATGAGTGCCTTGCTCGTGGGCGGTGCGTTTATGGGGACGGTGACGATTGTCATGCCAGTGGCACAAATGATTGCCAAAAACACCGGCAAAAATCTCATCGCCCTAGCCACGCTGTCATACAGTATCGGGCAGATTGTCGGGCCTTTGGTTGCAGGCGGTCTGTATGGGATCACCCAAAGTTTTACTCCCGCTCTTGGGCTTGCCACCGTGGCGTTAATATTGGGTGCGGTCATTTGCCACCAACGGGCATAACTTTACAGTCAATAACGAATAAATTTATCTTTTACCTTAACCACAACAAAATAGGAGCATATCATGCCTTATGTCAATATCAAAGTAACGGGCGGTAGCGAAGCCCCCACCACCGAACAAAAAGCCGAACTCATCAAAGGCGTCACCGAACTGCTTGGGCGAGTGCTAAACAAAAACCCTGCCACCACGGTCGTGGTCATTGACGAGATTGACATGGATAATTATGGGTTGGGCGGTCGCTCCATTACCGAAGTGCGCAAAGCCGCTAAGACGAACGGCTAACACCTGCCCAAAATCACAAAATGCCATCCATGCATGGCATTTTTTTATTGACTTTTTGGTGAAATTATTTTAAATTTTAGAGTCATATGGCGATAATTTTAGGTGCTTTTACTGTCAGAATCTTGCAAATCTTTGACAAGGATTTTACCAATTAAACTGATCAGCGCAGCGAGACTTTTGATTTATCGATCCACACCTATTTACACAAAAAGGAGTTTGTATGCGTGCTTATTATGAGCCAATCAGTCGCAGCGTCAATGATGACACCACCACCGCACATTATCAATCCACCGATTACGCCCAAGGTGCTTGGAATCCATTCGAACAGCACATGGCTGTCGCCACCGGGCTGATGGCACGTGAGCTTGAGCGGTTTTTTTCGCGAGATGATTTGGTGATTGCACGTCTGAGTCTAGACGTTCTGGGTGTGATTTATCAGGGTGAGACGGTCGTTCGCACACGTTTCATTCGCACAGGGCGCACGATTGAGCTGATCGAGAGCACTTTATCCACTTTTGACAAGAATGGCACCGAGCGAGTTAGCATCATCATGCGTGCTTGGCGACTTGCTGTCAGTGACACGAGCGCGATTGCAGGGACTGAGGACACTTCTTGTAGTCCCATCGATCTGCCGGACTGGGATGGCATGAGCGTCTGGGACAGCGGCTATATTAATACACTAAAGGCGAAAGTCGCCCATCACCGTACCGGCAAAAGCCTAGTATGGTTCGACACTGACATCGAGATGGTAGCAGGCGAACCGACATCAGACTTCGTCCATCTAATCGGTATGGTCGATACCGCCAATGGCATCGCCATGCGCACCAAGGACAGAGCGTGGATTTTCCCCAGCATTGACCTACAGATTCATCTGTATCGCATCCCTACAGGGCGATGGCTAGGACTAGATACCGTACAGCAGATCGGCGGGAATGGCGTGGGGCTGACGAGCAGTGTTCTGCATGATGAGCATGGCTCATTTGGGCGTGCAGAACAGATTCTAACCGTTCGCCACATTGGCAAATCCTAAATAGGAGCATGGCATGGACGTTAATCAAGCCCAGTTTTGGCAAGAGCGCTACAAAGCCAACCAAACAGGTTGGGACCTAGGACAAGTATCACCCCCATTGCAGGCGTATTTTGACACGCTGACCGATAAATCTGTGCGACTGCTCATCGTCGGATCAGGTAACGCCCACGAAGCCCGTTATTTACACGAGCTAGGCTTTACCAATGTTCATGTGCTTGACATTGTACCGTCTGTGCTGAATAACTTTGCCAAAGCCAATCCTACATTTGATCCCAAGCGCTTGATTTGTCATGATTTTTTTGATGTGCATACGCTTGGTTTGGGGCAGTTTGACATCATCATAGAGCAGACTTTTTTGTGTGCGATAGACCCAAACCGCCGTGATGAATACGCTCGCCAAGTGCATCGCTTACTTGCCAACAAGGGGCGACTGGTGGGCGTGCTGTTTGATTGTGAGTTTGAGAGCAGTCCACCATTTGGGGGTAGTATGGCGGAGTATCGAGCGTTGTTTGAGCCGTATTTTGACATACAGATTATGGAGCGGTGTTACAACTCGGTCAAGCCCAGAGCGGGGCGAGAGATGTTTATCAATCTTGTGAAAAGGGGTGGATAATGGCATAATGGGGCGAAAGCCCTTTTTATTTTGGTAATTTTTACTCATGCCAAACGACAATAAAAACTTTAGAATTGGCATATACTTCGTTTCAATTTGATACGGGAAACCATGAATACCGAAAAATTGATCTATGAAACCGACCGAGAATTTTCCGAAAGCAACCGATGAAACCGCCCATTTCCCTTGACTTTTTGCCAAAATACGCTACAATAAAACCATCCAACCCATAGCAGTAAGCCTTTTTTATTATCCAAAAAGTGCCGAGCCTTTGGGTTTTTTTGTATCTATTGGGGGCAAAATGCGAGTAGCAATTTTTATTGACGGGGCGTTTTTTATCAAAAGGGTTCGTCATTTTGAGCCGCAACATACCTACAACGCCAAACGTATGGCGGATTTGGCATTTAGCATGGCAATCGCTCATCTTAACCCCAAGAAAAAAGCACAAAGCGATGAATTATATCGTATTTTCTTTTATGATTGTACGCCCCTTGAAAAGAAAATGCACAATCCCATCACCAAAAAAGCCGTTGATTTTGGGCAATCCCAAGAAGCCATTTTCCGCAAGAAACTACACCAAGAAATTATCAAAAAGCGTAAATTTGCTCTGCGTTTGGGCAAATTGTCCGACACATCGGTCGCATGGCATATCAAACCTGCCGTCCAACAATTATTATTAAAAAACAAAAAAGCATGGCATGAATTGGATGAAAATGATGTTGCCATCAACGTCAGTCAAAAAGGCGTGGACATGAGAATCGGACTGGATATTGCATCCGTTACACTCAAAAAACAAGTCGACAAAATCATCTTAATCTCAGGCGATTCGGATTTTGTGCCTGCATCCAAATTGGCTCGCCGTGAAGGCATGGAATTTGTGCTAGACCCCATGTGGCAAAAAATCCCTGATGATTTATTTGAACATATTGACGGCTTGACCAGTACTTATGTGCGTAAAGTTTTATCAGATAATTCCCCATTGACACCATAACCACCATGACCCCAAACACCCCCCTTGCTGAACGAGTCCGCCCAAAACAGCTCTCCGACATCATCGGACAGACGCACCTATTGGGCGACAATGCCCCCATTAGCCGTATGATTGCCCACAACCACTTGCCAAGCTTGATTTTGCATGGTGAAGCAGGGATTGGCAAGACCACATTGGCAAGGCTACTTGCCAATGCTGTTGGGCGTGAATTTCATCTATTATCCGCCCTTGATTTGACCGTCAAGGAATTGCGTGAGCTGATAGACGGTAGTAAAGGCATGGCAGGCGGTTTGGATTTTGGCTCGCCGGTGCTTTTTATTGATGAGATTCATCGCTTTAACAAAGCCCAACAAGACGCTCTACTTGGGGCGGTTGAGTCTGGCAAGATTACCTTGATTGGGGCGACCACCGAAAATCCGTCTTTTAGCGTAAACAACGCCTTGCTCTCTCGCTGTCAAGTGTACCGCTTAGAGCCACTGACCGTTGATGAATTGGTGCAAGTGCTACAAAGGGCGTTGGCGACCGATACACTTTTGAAAAATTTTACCATACAAGGCGACCTTGCCAATATCGCACGCCTTGCCAGTGGGGACGCTCGTAAGGCGTTGAATTTATTAGAAATCGCCTGCCAAAATTCGGACAATCACACCCTAATCATAGACGACACCCTGCTCCAAAACATCGCCCAAACCGTACTCCCACGCTACGACAGGGCAGGCGATATGCACTACGACATCATCTCGGCATTCATCAAATCGGTGCGTGGCTCGGACGCTGACGCCAGCATTTATTGGCTCGCTCGTATGCTGACCGCTGGCGAAGACCCTGCGTTTATCGCAAGGCGACTGGTGATTTTGGCAAGCGAAGACATCGGACTTGCCAACCCCAACGCCCTACTGCTTGCCGACACCGCCTTGCGTTCGGTGCAGTCTATCGGTATGCCCGAAGCCCGCATTATCCTTGCCCAAGCGACCGTCTATCTTGCCACATCGCCCAAATCCAACAGCACCTACACCGCCATTAACGAAGCCCTTGCCTTTGTCAAAAACGACAACTCGCCCGTACCGCTCCACCTAAGAAATGGCGTAACCGAACTCATGAAACAATCAGGCTATGGCGTGGATTATGTCTATCCGCACGATTATGCCAATCATTATTATCCCCAAACGTATTTGCCTGATAATTTGATTGGCAAGCGTTTTTATCATTTTGCCGACAATCAAAAAGAGCAAGCAAATTTTAATTTTATGAATTGGTTAAAGACAAGTGTTCCATGATGTAGTAAATTAATTGAAGATTTTATATTTAAAATAAACTACTTAACCAGCCAATAAGCCTTAGGTGTTCCACGTGAAACAATCAAAAGTCACAGCCATCCCACTTGCTCTACTCGCCATCGCACTCATTCTGCTTGCTGTTAACATGCGCGCGCCGATTGTCATGTTGGGATCGCTTGCACCAATCCTAAAAGACACGCTGGGTCTGACAGACGGCATGATCGGCTGGCTTGGCGCACTGCCAATGCCCGCCTTCGCGATCGGCTCACTGTTATCGCCTTATCTTGCTAGACGTCTAGGACTTGAGCAGACCTTAATCTTAATGGTAGGACTGCTGAGTCTTGCACTTGGTGTGCGCGTTTTGGGCGATGCTGGACTATTCTTCGTTGGCACGGGCGTGATGGCACTTGCAATTGGCTTTATGAACACACTTGGTGCACCACTCATCAAAAAACACGCGCCCAACCACATCGCACTAATGACGGGTCTGCTCAGCCTATGTATGTCGCTTTTTGCGGGTGCGGTGGCTTGGGCTGTGCTACCGATGACGCAAGCTTTTGGATGGCAAATTAGCATGGGCTCATGGGCGGTAGTCGGTGTGATGACACTCATCGTCTGGCTGATGATCGCCAAGCGTAGCCAGTCTAACAGCACCGTAACAAGCCAAGGCAAATCAAACTTCAATCCATGGGCGGACATTAATGCGTGGGCACTGGCAGCGTTCATGGGCATTCAGTCACTGCTGTTCTATGGGATGGCGGCATTCTTGCCAATGATCGGGGCTGCCAAGGGGCTGCCACTACATCGCGCGACTGAGCTTGCGCTCACCTTTCAGATTGCCGCACCGTTTACTATTATCACCTTAACCTATCTCATCAAGCGCGGCGCGCCTGTACGTGTTACGGCTGTAGTCGCTGCCATCTTAGATGCTGTTGGTGTGGCTGGGCTGATTTATATGCCAGAGTATCTGCATCTGTGGTCTTTATTAATGGGGCTGGGCGCAGCGTCTATTTTTACCCTATCTCTGATGATGTTCTCGCTGCGCACACATGATGCCGAGACCGCTCGTGATGTGTCAGGCATGGTGCAGGCAGTGGGTTATACGATTGCATTTTTTGGTCCTGTACTGCTTGGTAAGCTGTTTGAGATTTATCAAGATTGGCACATGCCACTTATGGCATTTTTGGCGCTCATGGTTGCCAACATCTATTTTGCTTGGTTCGCCACGCGCCCTTATATGTTTGAAAGCAAGTCATGATCACCCAAAGGCACACTCATATTCTGGACAAGCCACACTCGCAAATCAAACTGCTAAAGCGTGATCATGCGGATAATCTGCCCACCATCAAGGCAAATCACCAAAGCGCATGGCGAGATTTTAAGGCTTTCATTCTGTCTGTCTATGCCAATCTGCCCACACAATTCGGCCCGCCACACATCGAAAAATGGTGCAACGGCTGGCAGATTCGCAATCACTTTTTTGCTTATTTTAAATACGACGCCCATCTTGGCAATGCGCCGATCATTAGTATTATCTTGAACAAAAAACGCCTCATGATTCAGCTTGACTGGCACGCCTACAAGGCAGCACAATCGGCATCTACATTGGCTAACTTTAATGCATGGATGGATGCTGACTTATCCAAGGTTGTGGGTGGTGATTTGCCGTTTTATTATTGGATGAATGACATTGATGAATACGGCGAATTTATGCCGATGAATAGATTTTATCATGACTTTGATGATCAATATCTAGACACCAACACCGCTTGGTGCCGAGTTGGCACTTATATTTTGGCAGAGAATTTGGATAATTTTGATGCTGATTCACTGGTAAATTGGGCAGTGCAAACCATCACGATACTGTCTGATTTATATCGACATTGTCATGGCAAATTGACCGATTAAGATTTTGATCATCCCCTTTATAAAATCCAAACCATCCCCATATTCTTATAAAATTATCAACTTAGGCAGACCTCCCATGGCACTAAATACCGCACAAGAAATCATCGAAGACATCAAAGCCGGCAAAATGGTCATCTTAATGGATGACGAAGACCGCGAGAATGAAGGCGACATCGTCATGGCAGCAACGCACGTGCGCGCCGAAGACATCAATTTCATGATTAAATACGCACGCGGTCTTGTGTGCCTAACCCTATCAGAAGAGCGCTGCAAACAGCTTGAGCTGCCACTCATGAGCGACAAGAACGGCGCCAAATTCAGCACCAACTTCACCTTATCAATCGAAGCTGCCGAGGGTGTCACCACAGGCATCTCAGCAGCTGATCGTGCCCGCACCATTCAAGCAGCGGTCGCGCCATTTGCCAAACCATCAGACATCGTTCAGCCTGGGCATATTTTCCCCATCATGGCAAGAAAAGGCGGTGTACTGCATCGCGCTGGTCATACAGAAGCAGGCTGTGACCTAGCACGCCTTGCAGGGCTTGAGCCTGCAGCGGTGATCTGTGAGATCATCAAAGAAGATGGCGAGATGGCGCGCCGCGCTGATCTTGAGGTGTTCGCAGCAGAACACGGCCTAAAAATCGGCACCATCGCCGACCTAATCCACTATCGCATGACCAATGAGCAAACCGTAGAACTCATCGACAGCCGTGAGTTTGACAGCGAATTTGGTCAATTTACCCTACACCGCTTCCAAGAATATGGTGCAAGCGAGATTCATATCGCCCTAACCAAAGGCGAGCCATCCGAGGGCGTAGCGACCGTCCGTGTTCACAGCCTAAATCCACTTCGCGACCTATTGGGTGCAAGCGACAGCACCACAGGCAAATCGGGCTGGGACATCCGAGCCGCTCTAAAAGAAATCAGTCAAAACGATCGCGGTGTATTCGTCTGGATCGATAATGGCGCACCCGTGGATCTAAGCGACGCCTTGGATAAATGCAAAGCTAATAACAGCATCCACGAAGCCCAAGAGCCGTACCGCAGCATCGGTGTGGGCGCGCAGATCCTAAGACTGCTAGGCGTTCGTGACATGCGTCTATTGTCCAGCCCTGCCAAATTTAACGTATCGGGCTTTGATCTAAATATCGTAGAATCTGTCGCCGCACCAAAATGACCCAAACCAACACCCAACACCAACGCTAGTCACATAAGTTAACATTTTGGTTAATTTTTGGTCAGATAACGGAATTTTGCGACACAGCTTATACAATTATCTGGCTGATTTGACTATCAAAACCGCCTCAGTTATGTATAATGAAATCAAGGTTAATTGCTAGACCCCAATCATTAACATAACTTGAGGAAATTAAAAATGGCATGGCTTTAGACAATTATTATTGGATTTATCGTAGGTTTATTGGCGCGTGCAATCAAGCCAGGTGCTAACAGCATGGGATGGATTCTAACCATCATTCTAGGTATTGTAGGTGCATTCGTGGGTGGTCTAATCGCTAGCGGCTTAGGCATTCACGCTGATGGTGGTTTTGGTGGCTTAGTACTTTCTGTGATCGGTGCGATCATTGTACTGTTCATCTATGAGTTTATCGCTAAGCGCACCTAATTCATAGCATTTACAATATAAAAAGACAGGTTTTATGCCTGTCTTTTTATTTGCTTGTTGTATTCATTATGATTTGAATGTTCCACGTGGAACATTCAATTATCTTAATACATCACCTTTCATCAGATCAATAATCTTGCTCGGCTTAGTAAACCCTAAACCATCTGCGTTAAGATACGCTACTTGATTACCAAAATACGCCATCGCTTCATCAAGTGTGGTGGCAGATGGTGCACCGCTGATATTGCAACTGGTAGATACCAAAAAACCAAAAGGGTTTTCGAGGCTGGTTAATTGATTGCAAATCTGAGCTAATGTCGGATGATGCGTCACGCGCACCGCCAAAGTATCAAAGCCGCCCGTTAGTAGGCTGGGTAATTTAACCAACTTAGATACCGGCATGAGATAGGTTTGGGCTTGATCGGCGGTACGGACATCAAAATCATCATTTGCTTTTTGAAGCTTTTGTAAAACATCGCGCTGTAGCTCATGGGGTAGATCCTGTAATAGCGGCGTAACTTTGGCAGCACTGTCAGTCAATACAATCAGCCCCTTATGCTCAGGGCGTGCTTTTAGCTCAAAAATCCGCTCAATGGCTGATGTATTAAAAGCATCACAGCCCAGCCCCCACACGCTTTCACTAGGATAGGCAAGTACACCGCCTAAGCGTAAGAAATTCACCACATTAGGGATTTGATCAACATTAAAAATTTTAGGTTCGCACATATCGACCTCCAGCTTGCGCCACCAACCCCAATAATTCAAGCTCCATCAGCTGAGCCAGCAGGCTACCCGTATCCATGCCAGTACTTGCAACCAAAGCATCTAAATCCTTAGGTTCGCTACCAAGCCTCGATATCAAAAGCGCCAAATGATTCGGCACTACAGGCACGAAGGGCTCAGCCTTGGTAGAGAGCTTAAGCTCCTCCGAGGAAGCTTGTTCATCACTAAATGCCGAAACGCCACGCGAAAATGTCTTAGGCAGCGCAGTATAAGCACTCTCACCTTGGATGTCTTCTAAGATCTGATCTGGATGATAAATGAGCGTCGCACCCTCTCGAATGAGATGATGACAACCCTCAGCATTCTTATTATCAATCAAGCTTGGCACGGCAAAGACTTGTTTGCCTTGTTCAGCGGCCAGACGAGCCGTGATGAGTGAACCGCTTTGCAGCGCAGCTTCTGTAACCACGGTCGCTAATGATAATCCTGCCACCAATCGATTACGACGTGGAAAAGTATGCTTACTGGCAGGAGTACTTGGCAGCAACTCAGTAATCAGCACACCGCCGTCTTGGATGATTTGTGCGAATAATGCATTATGATTCTTAGGATAGCAGACATCGATGCCCGTACCCATCACGCCAATGGTACATCCCAATGTGTCATCTTGAGATAAGGCACCAAGATGCGCGGCGCGATCAACCCCTTGCGCCAGACCGCTGGTAATACTAAAACCCGACTGCACCAGATATTGCGCCATATCAAAGGTGATCTTTTGCGCGTGCTCAGTTGGATTACGACTGCCGACGATGGCGATTTTTTTATCCATAAGCCGAGCAACATTACCGCGATAAAACAGTACAGGCGGCGGATCATAGATATTGGTTAATTGAACGGGATATGCCTCATCATCGCAGAATAACACGCCATACACACCCCGATTGACGTCATCCGACACTTTATTGACGAATGCCATCACATCATCCACATCTTCCCATCTTTTGATGTGGGCGACATGAATCGACAATGAACGCCACGCTTCGACAGGCTGGCTTAGCGCAGACTTAGGATCACTAAAAGCACCCATCAGCTTATAATAAGACGATAGCGATGTATTAACGATGTACCAAAGCGCCAAAGTGGCCGTGTGCGCATTTAAAGTTTGATAAGACATATTTATAATAAGCAGATAAAAACAGCCAAATCGTCATGATTTTGGCTGTTTTTTATGGTGGATTTATTTGGCAGTGACTACATTTTTGATCTGTTCTGCTACCAGACGAGCGTCATTTTCTAGAATGGTTACGAACTGCTCTTTGTCTTCTAGTCCCACAGTATGCTTAGGTCTTGGTAGGTCAATTTGACCCAAAGCTTCTGTCATGGTTTCTTCAAATTTAATCGGCAAGGCAGTCTCAGCCACGACAATTTTTTCGTTGGCTTGTTTGACGTCTAGTGCCACCTTGACGCCATCGGCTGTGTGCGGATCGATTAGCCTGCCGGTCTCAGTGTGTACTTTTTTGATGGTGTCTAGACGGTCGGCGTGGATGGATTTACCAGACACGAAGCCAAACTTGTCATTGATGTCGCTTAATTTATCTTTTAGATCAAAGCCCTTACCAGTTCTCACATCGTTGAATAAGGTGTTAACCTTGCTGGCGTCTTTATCAAGCAGAAGATAAATAAAACGCTCAAAATTAGACGCTTTTGAAATGTCCATCGACGGGCTAGACGTTACGAAAGTCTCGCTTGCCTTTCTTGGCGCATAATTACCAGTGGCAAAAAATTCATTTAGCACGTCATTTTCGTTGGTAGCGACAATAAGGCGATCGATCGGCAAGCCCATTTCACGAGCAATATGCCCTGCGCAGATGTTACCAAAGTTGCCCGATGGCACGCAGAAGCTCACTTTCTCATCATTGCTGTTCGTCGCACCAAAATAGCCCTTAAAGTAATAAACAATCTGAGCCAAGATACGACCCCAGTTGATTGAATTGACCGTACCAAGGCTATATCTCGCCTTAAAATCAGCATCTTCTTGTAGAGCCTTTACGATGTCTTGGCAGTCATCGAACATTCCGTTGATGGCGATATTATGGATGTTGTCATCATCTAGGCTATACATCTGCGCACGCTGAAAGGCGCTCATCTTGCCATGTGGCGACATCATAAAGACATGGATATTATCCTTACCACGCAGCGCATATTCTGCTGCGCTACCCGTATCGCCAGACGTTGCGCCAATGATGGTCAGTCTTTCGCCTTTTTGCTTTAAGACGTATTCAAAAACATTACCCAAAAATTGCATCGCCATGTCTTTAAAAGCAAGCGTTGGACCATTGGACAACTCGAGCAAATACACATCGTCATACAGGTGTGTCACTGGCGTGATGTCGTCTGAATTAAACACCGCTTTGGTGTAGGTTTTGTCGATTAGAGCTTTTAAATCATCACTTGGAATGTCGGTCGCAAATAGCGACATGATCTCAAAGGCAAGCTCGGTATAAGACAGCGAACGCCATTTATCCAAAGTTGCACGGTCAATTTGCGGATACACCTCTGGCAGCATCAAACCACCATCAGGAGCAAGACCCATCAATAGAACGTCACTAAACTGCATGGGAGCGGTGTTACCACGAGTACTGATGTATTGCATAAATTTTCCAAATAAAAAGTTTAGAATAAAAGAAATTAGCCAAATTTTAGCACAGTTTGGCAAATGCCGTTACACTTTTTGTAGCAACGCATAATAAAACCCGTCTCCGTCATCGTCATTTAACGGCAAACATTGATAACCCACGGCTTGCTTGATTTGATTGGGTAAGGTCAATTCAAAATCCACCGTTTTGGCGGTTGGTGTATTAGCAAGGAAATTTGTGATTTGGCGTTCGTTTTCCGCCTTCAACAAGGAGCAGGTAATATAGAGCAAATGCCCGCCCACCGCCAGATTTTGCCACAGATTTTGTAAAATTTTAGCTTGTAAGGCGACCGTTTGGGCGACATCTTGCTCGGTGCGAAGTAGGGCAATGTCAGGGTGTCGCCTGATAACCCCCGTGGCGGTACACGGAGCGTCAAGCACGATGACATCAAAGGGCGTATCCGTCTGATAACTCGTGCCGTCCGCACAAATCACGTCCGCCTTGTCCGCCAACTGCAAACGAGCCAAGTTGTCATGCACACGGTTTAGGCGTTTTTCATCATTATCCAGTGCCGTGATATGTTCCACGTGAAACACATCATTTGACAGTTCGAGCATTTGAGCCAATTTCCCACCAGGGGCGGTGCAAGCGTCCAATAATCTTAGGTTTTTGGGTAAGTTTAACGCCTTTAAAATATGCCCACAAAGCTGGGCATGGCGGTCTTGCACACTCACAAAGCCGTCTTGAAAATGGGGCAAGGATTGCACTTTTTGCGAAGTGGTCAGCTTAATCACACGCTCGTGTGCCACGCCAAGCGGTAGGATTTCATGGGCGATATTGGCAGAATTTAACAAATCGGCATAATTATCCAGCGTGCTAAATTTGCCATTAACACGCAAAAATATCGGAGCAGGCTTTCGCAGATTTTGCCCCAAATTTTCATAATAATCGCCCCAATCTTGCTTTAATTCTTTGGCAAGCCAATTAGGTAGGCTGTGATTTTTATTGACCTTTTTGGCGAATTTTTCTTTTTTGTCCGCCACTTTTCGTAATAGGGCGTTAATGAGTCCCACGCCATAATTTTTATTTAAAGATTTGACCGCATTTAATGTTTCGTTGATAATGG
>NZ_JAAELD010000051.1 GCF_024227015.1 Moraxella sp. | reverse complement strand
TGGCGTTGGCGTAATCAACTACGCCTATTACCTTGCCAAGAATGGTACGCGCTACTCAGACAGTGCAGCGCTTGGCTTGACTCATCGCACCTTTGAGGCGTTGCAATATTATCTATTAAAAGCCTCTAACAAGCTAGCCAAAGAGCAAGGTGCTTGCCCATGGTTTGATCAGACCACTTACAGCCAAGGCATCCTACCAATCGACACCTACAAGTCAGACCTAGATGGCATCTGCAACGAGCCACTACACCTTGACTGGGAAAACCTTCGCGCTGACATCAAGGCACATGGATTACGTAACTCCACATTGTCTGCACTCATGCCATCTGAGACCAGCTCTCAGATTGCCAACGCAACCAACGGCATTGAGCCGCCTCGAGGCCTTGTGTCTATCAAGCAATCAAAAGATGGTATCTTAAAGCAAGTCGTGCCTGACATCGAATCACTGGCTGATCAGTATGAATTGCTGTGGCAAATGCCTGATAATAACGGCTATCTACGCCTTGTTGGCATCATGCAAAAATTCATCGACCAAAGCATCTCTGCCAACACCAACTATGACCCTTCTAAGTTTGAAGGTAATAAAGTACCGATGAAAGTACTAATCCAAGACCTACTGACCGCCTATAAATTTGGTGTAAAAACTCTATACTATCACAACACCCGTGACGGTGCAGACGACAGCCAAAGCGACATCGATGATGTCTGTGCAGGCGGTGCATGTAAATTGTAATTACATTGTAATCATCATTAAAATCCAAGCACAACATTGTTCTGCTTGGATTTTTTATGCCAAAATATGCTATAATTAGCCAAATTTTCTTTGTTTTAATCATTAAAAATTAGGAATAATCATGAATATCCAAGCCCTAATGCAACAAGCTCAAGCCATGCAAAAGCAAGTTGAAAAAAATGTTGAAGCTGCCAAAGCAAGCCTTGCCATCAAAGAAGTACACAGCGAATCAGGTAACGGACTGGTTAAAGTTACCATGACAGGTCGCCATGTGGTCAAGCGCATCAGCATCGATCCTAGCCTAATGGATGATGAGCCTGACATGATTGAAGATCTGGTTGCAGCGGCGATCAACGATGCTGTTCGCCAAGCTGACGAGCTGTCTGAAGAAGTCATGGCGGGCGCGACCACTGGTATGGGACTACCAAAAGGCATGCAAGGTCTGTTCGGCTGATATGCTCACCCCAAAATTTGATCAATTGGTAAAAGAGCTGCAAGTACTGCCTGGCGTCGGTCAAAAATCAGCACAGCGCATGGCTTTGCAGCTGCTTTCCAAAAAACGCCTACAGGGCATCAATCTCGCCGCAGCGCTTGATATTGCCATGCGCGACATCATAGAGTGTCGCCACTGCCATTCATTCAGCGATGATGAAATTTGCCCCATCTGCGCCGATTCGCGTCGAGATGATGCCCTTCTGTGCGTGGTTGAGAGCGCGTCGGACGTGATAGCGATTGAACAAAGTGGCGCCTATCGTGGTAAGTATTTTGTGCTGGGTGGGCATTTATCGCCCATTGATGGCATTGGCGCAGATGATCTACACATTGACGAGCTGATTTTTCGCCTCAAGAACGAAACCATTGAAGAGCTGATACTGGCCACAGGTGCAACCGTTGAAGGTCAGACCACTGCGTTTTTTATCACAGATGCAGCGCGCCCTCACGTCAAAAAAATCACCCGTCTTGCCCAAGGCATACCCATGGGCGGCGAATTGGAATATGTCGATAGCCTAACCCTCCACCAAGCCCTCCAAAATCGCGCTTTTATTTGATACACTTATGACAACCACCCTTACTGATGATGAACGTTTTGACTTCTTTCGCGCCAATGACGTTGATTTTAATGCCTTAGATGACCTGCCTACCGTATGGGTACGCACCGAAGATGAATTGTATGAGCTTATCGACGAGATTGATTCTGTTGATGTCGTCGCGCTTGATACCGAATTCATCAAACGCACCACCTACTACCCAATCTTAGCCCTTGTTCAGGTCAATACCGGACGCGCCATTTATCTGGTGGATGCGCCGCGCCTAGATTTGACAGAGTTTTGGCAGGCATTGATCGAAGTGCCCACGATGGTGTGGTATGCCTGCGGTGAGGACTTAGGGATTTTTTATTTACTTGCCAAGAATGCCCCTTTGACGAATATTTTTGATGTACAAATCGGAGTGGCATATCTGACAGGCAAGCTTCAAGCAGGCTATAGCCAAGCGGTTTCCGAGATTTTGGGCATTGATTTGGATAAAGGCGAGAGTCAATCGGATTGGCTGGCACGCCCATTAAGTCCCACCCAAGAGATGTATGCGGCGAATGACGTGCGTTATTTGTTGGCACTTTATGAAGCGGTGCAAAATAAATTAGCACAAAATCAAGTGCTCGACTATGTCGTAGAAGACAGCAACCTATACGCCAAAGAGCTGCATCATACCGCCAATATCAGCGATGAGGTGCTATACCTTGATTTTACCGCACCCGAATACAATCGCCTACAAATCGGCGCGCTAAAACAACTCGTCATGTGGCGAGAAGCCCTAGCACGAGCCACAAATGAGCCGCGCACTTTTATCATTAATAAGCAGGCCATGCGTGAGATCATAGAGACGCTGCCTGACAGCATCAAATTATTAGCCAGAACCACCATCAATCGTGGCTCACTACGTAAATACGGCGATGAAATCATACGTATCATACGCATGGTAAAAGCACAATCAGCTGACAGCTTACCGCCATTGCCGCCACCTGTTTATAAGAGCAAAGAAAAAACCTTCAAAAAAGCCCTAGATAAAGCAGCTCATGATCATAGTCACGCCATCAATGTACCTGAGAATCTACTGCTTCGCGGTCGTTGGATTCATGAGCTTCTGTTGATGACAGCTTATGATCACCCCATTGACCAGCTGTCTGATGGCTTAAAAGGTTATCGCCGAGCTTGGGTGGTGGATGTGCTACTGCCATTATTGCACGAGTATAAATCCCAAATCATAGCAGGATTGGAAGCATCCAAACCTTAAGCAATTAATTTATACCAATTAAAAAATCAGGATGTCTGTACATCCTGATTTTTGTTTATTGCAGAGTTGGGCTGCTTACTTCATGGCTGCCACCTGTGCAGGCAGTCTGGCAAAGAGTGCTGCCGATGCTATCGGAACACCTTGACCTTCAAGCTCAGACTGATAAGATACATCGACGCCATCAGTCGCATCTAGATGCTGACCTACCAATGTCGCCACATCAAGGTCGTCATTGGCATTAAGCAGCGAGATGATGGCAGACTGAAGACTGCGACGAATCTGAATCTCGATATCAAGCTGTAGCTCGGCTGAGATTTGATTATCCAAAGCCTCGATCTCATTCCAAAGCATCTGCACCCCAAAGACATCGCGAACCACCGCATAAGCGCGTGTAATATCTGCGATAGAACGATCAGTCTTACGATAAATATCGAACACCGTCTCAATGCCAAGTCTATTTACCAAGCCGTTGGTTAGGTAGGTGCTGATGATTTCTCGATGCAGGCGATGTTTTACCATCTCATCAAAATACGGCTCATCCAGTGCATCTGGGAAGTATTTTTTGAGTTCATTTAAGAAATAAGCATCGTTCGCTAAGTCACTATCAAGCATCTCATCATACACCCACATCTTGCCATAGGCCAACAGAATGGCAAACTCTGGATTGGTCAACCCTTGGGCTGAAGCTTGGCGCTCTTTGATCGCCTCATCAGTTGGCAGGTATTCGATGGCGCGATCCAAGCGACCCGCATTCTCAAGGAACTGCATGAATTGATGATGTTCTGGCAGTCGAGTTGTGGCTTCGCGAGCAGATAACTCGATCGCTTGTGGTTGTAGGTAGTTCTGGCGAAGCACCAATTGAGCCACTTCATCGGTCATGCTCTCAAGCAATGTATTGCGCTGTTTGATGGTCATCTCATCTTGCTCAACGACCGCACCCAGTAGAATCTTGATATTCACTTCATGGTCGGAGCAGTTCACACCCGCTGAGTTATCGATGGCATCGGTATAGATGCGACCACCGTTTTGGGCGTATTCAATACGGCCTTTTTGGGTGCAGCCTAGGTTACCACCTTCGCCGACGACCTTGGCTCGCACCTCATTACCATTGACACGAATCGCGTCATTGGCACGATCACCCACATCGCTATGCTCTTCATCAGATGACTTAATATACGTGCCGATACCACCATTCCAGATCAGATCCACAGGTGCTTTTAGAAGCTTATTAAGTAGCTCATTCGGGGTTAGGCTATCTTCTGTAATATCAAAAGCAGCCTTCATCTGTGGCGTGATGGCGATTGATTTATCTGTGCGGTTAAACACGCCACCGCCTTCACTGATGAGCTTGGCATCATAATCTGTCCACATAGAGCGCGGCATATTGAATAGGCGCTCACGCTCAGTAAATGAAATCTTGGCATCTGGATTAGGATCAATAAAGATGTGCAGATGGTTGAAGGCGGCTAGCAGGCGCGTGTTATTCGACAGCAGCATGCCATTACCAAATACGTCGCCTGACATATCACCAATACCCACCGCGGTGAACGCATCGCGAGTCTGAATGTCTCTGCCCATCAAGCGGAAATGACGCTTCACGCTCTCCCATGCGCCACGAGCGGTGATGCCCATGCCTTTATGGTCGTAGCCTGCCGAACCACCAGAGGCAAAGGCATCTTGTAGCCAAAAGCCATATTCGGCCGACAGCCCGTTAGCGATGTCAGAGAACGTCGCCGTGCCTTTATCAGCAGCAACCACCAGATAAGGATCATCCTCGTCATGGCGAACAGTATTGCTTGGTGGTATGACCTTACCATCGACCAAATTATCCGTCAGATCAAGCAGTCCGCGGATGAACGTCTTATAGCACGCCATACCTTCAGCTTGCCACGTTTCGCGATTACCCGCCTTGCTGCGATCTTTACACACAAAGCCACCTTTTGAGCCGACAGGTACGATGACGGCATTTTTGACCATTTGCGCTTTTACCAACCCTAGCACTTCGGTGCGATAATCTTCCATGCGGTCAGACCATCTTAAGCCGCCACGCGCCACTTTGCCGCCACGCAGATGCACACCTTCGATGCGCGGAGAGTATACATAAATCTCAAACATCGGCTTGGGCTTAGGTAGGTGTGGGATTTGACTTGCGGCAAATTTAAAGGAAACTCTATCTTTGCGATTGCCTTCTTCATCTACTTGATAATGACTGGTGCGTAGCAATGCCTGAATCAAATCTAGGAACCAGCGAATGATGCGATCTTCATCAAGACTGCTTACATTGGCCAGCTGAGCATCGATGGCATCTTTGGCGCTTTGAACTGCACTGTCACGATTGTCCACATCTGGCGCCATTTTGGCGTGGAATAGCGATACAATTAGGCTTGCCAATTGTGGATTATTCACCAAGGTTGCATGGATGTATTCATTAGAAAATGGTGCGCGCGCCTGCACGATGTAGCGCGATAACGCACGTAGCAGCACCACGTCGTATGCGTCTAGATTGGTGGTTAAGATTAACTCGTTCAGCTTATCTGATTCAATCTTACCCTGCCAAATCTCGCGCAAACTGTCTTCAAACTGAGTGCGTACCGCATTTAGGTCCACACTAATACCGTCGCGCAGTTTCAGCTGATATTCTTGAATCCAAGCGCCATGCGTGTTATCAAACTTGAATGAATCCGCGTTCAGCACCAGCACACCAAAATTCTCCAAGATAGGTAGCACGTGTGACAAGATAGACGGCTCACCTTGACCATATAGTTTCAACGTGAGCTTGTCAGCGCTTTCGCCAACGGGCTGATACAGTCGCCAAGCCATCGGCTCTTGGCTACTGATGGTCAGCAGGCGCTTGGTGTCAGCCACGGCCGTGTTAGCATCATAGCGCTCCTTATAGGCAGCAGGTACAGAGTCGCCATAATTACTGATGATGCGGTTCGCCTCGCTTTCGCCCAGCTCTTCACTTAATGCACGCGCATACTCGTCAGACCAGTCTTGCATGAGCGCGCCAAGCTTGTCTTCTAGCAGCGCGGTATCGACAGGCTTCACCTTGCCAGGAATGGTGCGCACATGAATGTGTACGCGCGCGTGATGCAGCTCATTAAATTCTGTGGTGAAGTTGGATGATTCACCGCCAAAGGCTTGGGTTAGTAGGTTTTGAATTTTAATGCGAAGCTCGGTGTCGAACTTGTGACGCGGGATATATACCAGGCAAGACACGAAGCGCTGATAATGGTCGATACGCGTGAACAGACGCAGGCGGTTCTTATCCTGAAGCTGACTGATCGCAGTCACCATCGGGTACAACTCATCGATGCCCGCTTGAAATAGATCATCGCGCGGTAGTGTATTGACGATATGAGCCAGCTTAAAGTAGTTATGGCTGTTCTTAGCGAAGCCTGACAGCTCAAGGATCTGGTTGGCTTTCTCGCGCAGTAGTGGGATGTTCCTCACTCGCGTCTGATACGCACGCGATGTCAAAAGACCAACAAATCGATATTCGCCAATCAGCTTACCTTGTTCATCATATTTATGAATACCTAAAAAATCCATATACACAGGACGATGCACAGGTGATTCATGGCGTGATTTTGATAATAAAATCGCACGCGGCAGGCTCAGCATTCCCTTTAATTCACGCGGCAGGCGATGAAAGCTCTGAGACAGTGAATCTTCCGATAGACCCCTTAGAACACCCAATCCACTGCCGCCGACTGAGTACAGCTCGGCATCCTCACCAAGTCCATCGAATCGGTATTCGCGAAAGCCCATAAAAATAAAGTTCTCATCACCCACCCACTCCAAGAAATCTAACACTTCTTCTTTTGAATTATATTCGGTCGGCACAGGTACGCTCGCCATCTCTTGGCGGATGCTGTTTAATTTATCGCGCATCTGTGACCAGTCAGCGACGATGACATCTAATGTATTGATCTTGGCAAGTAGCGCATCATGAATCTCGGCAAGTTTCTCCACGTCTTGACGAGCGATCTCGCAGTGGAATAACGAATACTGCTGTGAGATATTGGCATCACTCTCATCAGCACCGATCACATCGACGATGGCGCCTGAAGTATCGCGAACCACTTTGACGATATTGGTATAAATACGATGCACCGCCACGCCTTTTTTCTCAAGGCTCATGAGCATGGTATCGGTCAAGAATGGACGGTCAAACGCCGCCATCTGAATCACACTTTTTTTACTTGAAAAATAATGCTCATCACTTACAGGGTTAATGACTGCCAGCCTCGGGCTTTGACCGTTGTGATTTTTTAATAGGCTAAAATGATGCAACGCCATGCCCGCAAGATCAGCATCGCTAATGCTCTTAGCGACATCATGATGCAGATATTGATAATAAATGTGGATAAACTTCGTCAGCAATGCCTCGCTCTCACTACTCTTAGCGGTGGCTATTCGAGCGATGGCATCAATGCGCGATTGATCAATCGTTAGGTTGTTCATATATTTTCCATGATTGTTTGAATGATAATTTTAAAAACTAAAACGCTACACCATAACAAAAGTACGGTCGTACGCTCTTATAAATTACATTAACGCCCATTGAAAAGCAAATGGGAAATTGTTGTTTTAATATTAATAAATATGATAAATATCGCTTTTTTATGCATTTGTACTAATAAATAATCGCACCCAAAATCCTGTGGTGGCAGTTTTATTCATGGAGAGACTGTGATATAGTGATGATTTTTAATTATTCTAATAATCATGAATCAACAAGCCAAACGCATCGCAGAATTGGTCGAAAATCTATACGAGCCCAGCCAAGACGTCGATGAATTACACGCTAAAATTGCCGCTGAACTCAGCGATTTACAGGCTCAAAACGACACCCAAACACAGCTACAAGGAGTGCAACTGGCGCTGAGTGATTACCTAGAAGCCGTTAAGCTAGTCATCAGTGATACTTTTGATCACGAGGTATGGATTCACGCCGAGATACGCTCCATGTCATCCAAAGGCGGGCATTATTATTTTGAATTGGCAGAAGAGAATGACGATGGGCAAATCATCGCCAGCTGTCGGGCAACTCTGTGGCGCTACCGAGCATCAAGCGTGCTTTCTAAATTCCACCAAAGTACGGGGCGTGCTCTAGAAGCCGGCGCAAGTGTCCTGATTAAGGCATCGGCCAGCTTCCATGCGCAGTACGGCTTTAGCATCAACATCAGCGACATCGATCCGAATTATACTTTGGGCGAATTGGCGGCAGCTTATAACGCCATGCTAAAACGCCTGCACGATGAAGGTCTAACCCAATTAAATAAAGCCCTACCCGTTCCCTTCGACATTCGCCATGTGGTCGTTATCGCGCCAGAGAATGCCGCAGGCTTGGGGGACTTTCGCGCAGAAGCCGATCGATTGGCGGCAGCGGGCGCTTGTCAGTTTCATTATCATCATGCGACTTTTCAGGGCAATCACGCACCCAATGAGATTCGCATCGCCATCACACACGGCATGCGTCAGTTCATCGACACTCATCAGCACCTGCCAGACCTACTTGTGGTCATCCGCGGTGGTGGCGCGGTAGGCGATTTGGCATATCTTAATGATTATGAGCTGGCAGCCCTTATCGCTGAACAGCCCGTACCTGTCTGGGTGGGCATCGGTCATGAGCGAGATAAGGTACTGATCGATGAAGTGGCGCATACGCGATTTGACACACCATCTAAGGTTATTGGCGCCATTGAACGTCAGCTAATCAGCATCACCCAAGACGCTAAAATCGCCATGCAAAAGATTCAAGCATTAAGCCAAAGACAGCTCATGCATGCCAAGAATAATAGCGCCAATTCAATGCAAAGCATCCAATCATCCGCCACCAAGCTGGTATTTCTTGCCAAAAAAGACAGTCGCCATGAGATGAATCGCACCAAACTCATCGCCAATCATCGCTTAGATAAGCAAAAAACCCATGCCAATACACTTTATCATGCCGTGCAAGTAAACGCCACCAAGCAGGTCAATCATGCCAAGACTCATGCCAGCGCCCTGCTTGATAGCCATCGCAATATCAAGGATAAACTAAACCACCTAAAGAACTACTGTCGTCATCTACAAAGCCTAATTATGATTCAGCACCCCGCCAGAACTCTGAATAAAGGCTATGCACTTATTCATCAAGAAGGTCGCATTGTGTCATCTTCTGCCAAGATAGACGCCAATAAAGACTTGCAAATTGAATTTCATGATGGCAAGATCTCCGCCACACCACATTCATCCAAATAACACAATAAGGCAACACTCATGAGCAACCTCTCCATCGTACAATCACGCTACACTTGCAAAGCTTACGATCCGACCAAGCGAATCGACGATGCTACTTTGGATCACATCCTACAAGCGTTACGCCTTGCGCCATCTTCCATCAATATTCAGCCTTGGCAATTCTTAGTGGCCGCCAATGATGATACCAAAGCCATCACCGCAAGCAGCATGACTGGCTCAGATGCACATAATGCACCAAAAGTATTGAACGCCTCGCACACCATCATCCTATGTACTCGCACACAGCTTGATGACGATCATTTAGATAAGGTGCTAGATGCAGAATCACGTGCAGGCAGATTTAGAACGCCAGACAGCAAAACCGCACGCCAAAACTTATGCCAAAACTATCTTAGCGAATACGCCAAGACACCTGCCAAGCTATCACAATGGGCTGAGCAGCAGACCTTCATCGCGCTTGGGTATTTGCTGCTTGTTGCTGAATTGGCAGGCGTTCAAGCGACGCCAATTGGCGGATTTGATCAAAACCTTTTAAATGATGCTTTGAATTTAAATAGCCAAAATCTAAACGCTTCTGTGGTCGTTACCTTAGGTTATGCCAGTGATGATGATTTTAATCAGACTCTACCAAAAGCTCGTCTTGATTTTGATGAAGTCATTCGCTTTATTTAAATCCAAAAAAACGCGCCAATGATCGGCGCGTGTTTTATTAAACCCTTAAAATCCACCAACAGGCGCAAACTCAACCCCTGTGGCAAGCTTACCCTCTTGCATGATGGCCAAAGCGCGCTCCAGCCACTCATCAATCAACCCATCTTGATGATCGACCTGAGGGAATGTAACATCGGGCTTAACACCGATTTTATCAATCTTCTCACCCGTGGCGGTTATGTAATGCGCTGTGGTTAGTTTTACCGCCTGATTATCACCAATTGGAATAATAGACTGCACCGAACCTTTGCCATAACTGGCTTCACCCAATATCAGTGCACGACCTTGAGTCTGTAATCCACTAGCCAATACTTCAGCGGCAGAGGCAGAATATCGATTTTGCAGGATGAGTAGCGGAATCTCATCAAGCAGCGGGGAACCTGATGTATGCATGACACGCTCAATGCCATGACGCCCTTCGACTTGAGTGACGATCTCATTACGCATAAAAAGCGAAGCCACATCTACCGCCGAATCCAGCACACCGCCCGGATTATTACGCACATCGATGATCATCCCTTGTACGGGTATCCCTGCTGATGAGACACCATTTAAGATCTGCTGGCGTGTGTTGGTTTGAAATACGGGCAGCTTAACGATCACGATGCCGTCACGCACCAGAATCTCAATGTTTGACTGCGTGCTGTGGGTACGCTCAAGGGTTTTGGTTAGTTTTGACCGACCTGCTTTGGAGAAGGTGACGTCCACTTTAGTATTAAGAATGCCACTTAAAAGCTGCGCAACATCGTTTTGGGTTTGGCTGCCTGTCAGGCGGACATCGCCGATCTGATACAGATAATCACCAATAGCAATGCCTGCTTTGGTCGCGCTAGATTCTGCCTCAACCTTGGTAACCACCCAACGCCCTGCACGCTCCTGCCATACCGCTGTGATGCCAACATCGCCAACATTACCTGTGGTGAATGACTGAAGATTATTAAATGCTTCGACATCCAAAAACTCAGCATGACTATCCACCTTAGTCAGCATGCCGTTAATAGCATGATAAAAAAGCTCATCATCATTCTTACGGTCAGGGTATTCACGACGCACCAAATCCACCACCGACACGAAAGTCTTTAATGTATTTGGCGAGATCGCATTTAATGGCACACGTCCTTGATGCAGCCCGTCGATGCCATGTAGAACATTTGGCTGACTGTCTAGCACACCCAAATCAATCTCTGGACTATCACCCTGGACATCATCAGTTTGTACATTAGGCTCAGATAGCACAGGTACGGAATCAGGTAATTCATCCTGTGCGATCGATGATAATGGCACAACCATCATCATAGAGAGCAACGTTAATATTGGCAGCTTTTTCATGAGACCCTCGTGAATGTTCAGCCTTCGATTAATAGGCTCTCGCCTGTCATTTCGCTAGGCTTTGGCATGCCCATCAAATGCAGGATCGTCGGTGATACGTCGCACAGTTTACCACCTTCACGTACACTCACCTTTTTATCGCCCACATAAATGAACGGCACAAGCTCGGTGGTATGCTGTGTGTGCACTTGCCCACTTTCATAGTCTTGCATCTGCTCGCAGTTGCCATGATCGGCGGTAACCAGCAAATGCCCACCCATCTTTTGTACACTATCAGCGATCACACCAATACACTCATCGACCGCCTCAACAGCTTTCACAGCTGCCTCGAATACGCCTGTATGCCCCACCATGTCGCCATTGGCGTAGTTAATGATGAGTACGTCAAATTCACCTGACTCAATGGCTGCTCTTAATTTATCAGTAACCTCATAAGCACTCATTTCAGGCTTTAGATCATAGGTCTTCACGTCAGGGCTATTCACCAAGATGCGCTTTTCGCCATCATATAGCTCTTCACGACCACCACTAAAGAAGAACGTTACATGTGCGTATTTTTCAGTTTCAGCGATGCGAAGTTGGGTTTTGCCGTTGTTTTGTAGGTATTCACCCAAAGTATTGGTCAAACTAGTTGGATAGTAGGCGATGGTTGTTTTTGGGTTGTTTTCTAGTTCATCTGAATATTTGGTCAGCATGACATAGGCGGATAACTCTGGCGCCACTTTGCGCTCAAAACCATCAAAGTCATCATTGACAAATGCTTGGCTGATTTCACGAGCGCGATCTGCACGGAAATTCATGAAAATCACCGCATCATTATCACAGATAATGCCGTTATCATCGATGATGGTCGCCTGGATGAATTCATCCGTCTCGTCCGCTGCATAAGCTTGTTTTACAGCGTCGATGGCAGTGCTTGCTTCACGCAAAGCATTGGCTTGGGTGAGAAGCTCGTAAGCAGCTTGAACACGATCCCAACGCTTATCACGATCCATCGCGAAGAATCGACCGATCATACTGGCAATCTTCGCCTCACCATCGTATTGACCGCTGATGTCTTCCAAGAACGCTTCAAAATCTGCCACATAAGCCTCGGCTGACTTCGGCGGTGTGTCACGTCCATCCATGAATCCATGCACGAATACCTGTAGTGCACCCTGCTCCAATGCCATGCGTACAGCTGCCTTCATGTGATCGATGTGCGCATGGACGCCACCATCAGACAGCAGACCCAGAATATGTACCGCGCCTTCTGCTTCATTGGCAGCTTTGACCGCACTGACTAAAGCTTCATTCTTAAAAAAATCACCCGTATTAATGTCATTCATGATACGAGTTGAATCTTGGAACAAGATGCGCCCTGCACCTAGGTTCATGTGACCCACTTCGGAATTACCAAACTGACCATCAGGCAGACCCACATCCATGCCAGAGCCAGAGATCAGACCATTGGGGCAAGTCGCGGTTAGTTTGTCCAGATTAGGCGTATTCGCCGCCAGAACCGCATTATCTCGTGGGTCAGTGCGATGCCCCACACCATCTAGAATCATCAATACATGAGGGATTTTTTTATTGGTCGCGTCAGTCATGAACATACTCCAAAATTCAACATAAATTTCATGATATTGTAGCATAAATCAATATAAAAAAGACGTTAATTTACCAACAACAGTAACCGCCATCATGAAAGTTAATTACGCTAAATATAGCCACCAACTTGCCCTAATAGCGCTTTTGATTCATGGATTAAATTTGCATTTTTATGGGCATTTGGTTGCAATTGAATGGTTTTAATTTATAATAGCGGTTTGCCATTTTTGATTATTCATAACTTTTAGCTTATAGCCAATGCAACACCTAAAGCCCACCATTAAATTCGCCTTTATTCAGAGCCTGCCTATTTTATCGGGCTTTTTGTTTTTGGGCATGGCGTATGGCGTCTACATGCGCTCGCTTGGCTTTGCGGCAATTTACCCCATTGCGATGGCGTT
>NZ_JAAELD010000050.1 GCF_024227015.1 Moraxella sp. | reverse complement strand
GCTTGGCGTTGCCGTTTGACTATTAGGGATGATTTTTGTTTTGTCATTCATGATGACCACCTCTTTTTGTATTATATCACAGTATTATTGGTATTTTGTTGATCAGTCTATCACACAATTTGGCGCATCACACCAATCAAACCTCGCCAAACAAGGAATGTTTC
This sequence comes from Moraxella sp., assembly GCF_024227015.1. Taxonomy (GTDB): domain Bacteria; phylum Pseudomonadota; class Gammaproteobacteria; order Pseudomonadales; family Moraxellaceae; genus Moraxella. The sequence continues at coordinate 13,906 of NZ_JAAELD010000050.1, read as the reverse complement.
TGCTAACCATTCTCATTTAATTTGACTTATGATGGCTTTTAGTGCTATTTTTGCACTTTAATAAGGTCAAATTTGGCAATTTCAACCAACTTAACAAGGACACCCCATGACGCCATTATGCAGAATCATCACCATCACCCTTATCGCAATTGGCTTAACGCAGCTTAGCGCCTGCCAATCCCTCCAATATGGCGGCATCAAACCCACGGTCAGCGTCGGTGCTGGCGCAGGATTTTAATATTTTTTATTTAAACACTAAGGTTATATCATGTTTTTAAGAACCAAACTTAGCATGGCGATGATTATGGGCGTATTATCACTCACCGCCTGCCAAAGCCTGCCCAGCGATAGTGCATTAGCACCACAAACCACCCTAATCAAACAAGCCAACTATCACGAAGCCGCCTTAGATAACGGGCTGCACATCGTCATCAAAAAAGACACTCGCGCGCCAATCGCCATGACACAGCTGTGGTACAAGGTCGGCTCAAATGATGAACCTGTCGGCAAAGGTGGCATGTCGCATTTCTTAGAGCACATGATGTTCAAAGATAACGCGCACCTAAAGCGTACGGAATTCAACCGCCTGATCTCAGAGTTCGGCGGTCAAAATAACGCCTTTACCTCAGATACGCACACGGCTTATTATGAATTATTTCCTGCCAGCTATTACCCCCTTGCCATGCAGATGGAATCATTTCGCATGCAGGATCTGCACTTAAAAGACAGTGAAGTCGCCACCGAAAAAGAAGTCATCAAAGAAGAACGTCGCCAACGCACTGAGGACAACCCCCTATCCAAGGCTTATGAAGAATTCATCGCGCTAAGTCAGCCAGACAGCCCAAAATCTCGCCCCGTCATCGGTAGCATGACAGACATTGAGAATCTTAGCACGGCAGATCTGCAGGCGTGGTACGACACCTATTATGCGCCTAATAATGCCACACTCGTGGTTGTTGGCAATGTCGATTATGATGAAGTCATTAGCACCGCCAAAAAATATTTTGGTGACAAAAAAGCCACCAACATCCCAGAGCGCGTCATGCCCACGCAGCCGACCCATCAAGGTTATCGCCATGCAACCACTCAGCAAGCGGTCAAAGTGCCCTCACTCATGATGGCGTATAATGTACCATCCATCACCACCAGCGATAAACAAACAGCGCACGCTCTGTCTTTATTTCAGTATGTGCTAGATGGCGACATGTCGAGTTATTTTGAGCGTGTATTGGTGCGTGAAAAGCAGCTATTTAGTCAAATTTATGCTTCTTATGATGCCTTTGATCGTGGCGATGGTCTGTTTTTTATTCAGGCCGTACCCAGACAAGGTGTCAATCTACAGACAGCAGAACAAGCTATCTTAGATGTGATTGATACCGCCAAGAACACACCGATTACCGAGCAGCAGATGACGCGCATCACCACATCACTACTGTCTGAGCTGACTTTCGCCCAAGACAGTATCACCGCTCAGGCGCAGATCATCGGAGGGCTTGCCAACATGGGTCTGCCCGTGGACAGTTATGACAGACTGCCCGATGATCTAAAACAAATTCACCCCACAAAGGTGCAAGAAGTCGCCAAGCATTATCTCACCAAAGACAACCTAACGACATTGTATATACTGCCTAAAGGCAACGATTCGGACGGTCAATCCACTCAATAACAAGAAGGATAAAACAATGAAAATCAAATACTTGGCACTTGGGATATTACTTAGCATGATAAGCGTTGCCCACGCAAGCGATCATGCAGTGGCAACACCCATTGACTTCAGTCAGCCTTTACCCAAGCTTGACAGCCTAGAAAATATCAAGCAGGCGGAATTTCATCTACCAAACTTTGAGCGATTCCAAGCTACTGGAAATGTGCCTGTTATTTTTACAAAATTAGATGACCTGCCTATGGTAGATATCAGTGTCGAATTTCGCGCAGGGTCAGCTCATGATGATAAGATTCGCCCAGATGCACAAGGCATCGCCAACATGACCGCCACACTCTTAACCAAAGGCACAAAAACCCTTGATGAAGAAGCCTTCTTATTAAAAAGAGACAGTCTGGGCATACAGCTAGATGCAGGCGCAGGCAAGGACAGCTTTGGCATATCACTACGCAGTCTGTCTGATGAAGAGACGCTTAATGACGCACTTGACCTGATGAAGCAGATGCTGACAGAACCCGCCTTTGACGAATCGGTGTTGGCTCGCAATAAAGAAACCCTAAAAAATACCCTCAAGCAAAACGAACAAAACCCAAACTACATCGCCAATCGCGCTTATGCCCAAGCACTATTCAAAGACCATCCCTATGGCACGCTCACCACAGGCGACATCGAATCCGTGGACAAGCTAACTCGTGATGACCTAAACGCCTACATGGATAAGTTCTTGGTACGTCAAAATGCCGCCATCACCATCACAGGCAATCTTAGCCAAGAACGTGCGCACCGGATCGCCAACGACATCGCAAGCAGCCTACCTAGCGGCACAGCATCTAGCGCGATAGTCGCACCGACCAATCCGACCAAAGCTCACATACATGTGCCGCATGACAGCACACAGACAAGCATCATCATCGGGCATCTCGCCCCAAAATTCGCCACTAATGAGCAAGAATTTATCCAAAAAACGCAGTTTGGTTTGGCGAACAATGCCCTGGCAGGCGGTAGCTTCAATGCGCGACTGATGGATGAGATTCGTGAAAAACGCGGCTATACCTACGGCATCTATGGTCGCAGCACATCGCTAAAGAATGCCGGCAGCTATCAAATCAGCTTCTCAACCGCCAACAACCAAGCTGTCAATGCCATCAATGACACCCTGCAGGTGGTTAATGACACCATCAACAAAGGCATCCGTGAAGATGAGCTAAATCTGGTAAAAAACCAACAAACTCATCGCTATCCGATGAGCTTTGCCAGTAATGCCGCCATTCATGGCATAGCGACAACGCTAAACTTACACAATCTCCCTGACAGCTATGCAACCGATGAAATCAAGCGCATCCAAGGCACAGTTTTAGACGATGCCAATCAAGCACTCAAAAGCACCATCAAGCCTGATGACTTTATCATCGTGACAGTAGGTCAAGACAAGCCTGATTTATCGCATTTATTTAATGAATAAAAAAAACAAAAAAAAGCGGATGATAACATCCGCTTTTTATTATGAGCACAAGGTATCACAATACCATCGCTGCAATCCAGCCGAATACGATCAGCGGAATATTATAATGCACGAAAGTTGGAATGACCGTGTCTTTGATGTGGTCGTGCTGTCCATCGATGTTTAGACCCATGGTCGGACCCAGTGTTGAATCCGAAGCAGGAGAACCAGCATCGCCAAGCACGCCAGCTGTCGCAATCAGCACCACAGTCGCAGGCATGCTAAATCCCATCGCCATGCATAATGGCACATAAATCGCCGCCAAAATCGGCACAGTAGAGAATGATGAACCAATCCCTAAAGTCACAACAAGACCAATGATCAGCATCACCAACGCTGCCAAACCTTTATTACCGCCAAAGATATCCATCGCGCCCGCCACCAATGCATCGATCTGCCCTGTCGCCTTCATCACTTCCGCGAAGCCTTGCGCGCTAATCATGATAAAGCCAATCATCGCCATCATCTTGATGCCGTCATTAAACACGCCATCCGCTTCACGCCATTTGACCACACCAGACGCCATAAATACTGCAAAGCCTGCCATCGAGCCAATCAGCAGCGAGTCTGTATATAGATGCGCCACGAACGCGATCACAATGGCGATCAGCGCCACCACCGCACGGTAGGTGCTTGGCTTATCGGATGCTGTGTTATCAGGCTCTTGGCTGGTTTGCACTTGGATGTTTTGATAAACTCTTGGCTTACGATAGCTGATAAAGATAGCCGTCATCAGACCCAATAGCATACCCAAAGCAGGAATCATCATGATCTGCATGATCGATGCGCCCGTGGTATCCATGCCTGCATCGCCGACATTTTTTAGGATGATTTGGTTCAAGAAGATATCACCAAAGCCATAAGGGATGAACATATAAGTGTTCACCAGACCAAAGGTGATGATGCACGCCACCAAGCGTCTGTCCACCTGCAAGCGATTAAATAGTAACAGCAGCGGCGGTACAATCAGCGGAATAAAAGCAATGTGAATAGGAATCAAGTTCTGACTAAACACCGCCATCACAAAGATGATCCCAAATAACGCCCACTTCACCGCACCAGTTGCGCCAGCACCATTTAGGCGTGCGGTCAGACTGTCCGCAAGCAACTTTGGCGCGCCTGAGTGAGCGATTGCCATCGCGAACGCACCCAAGATCGCATAGGAAAGCGCGATTTGCGCGCCATTTTTGATGCCTTCTTGAAAGGCGTTTAGGCTGTCTGCCACGCCAAGTCCCGCCATCAAACCACCAACGAGCGCGCCGATGATTAAGCTTAGCACGACATGCACGCGCGCCAATGACAGACCGACCATGACAATAACAGCAATCAATACTGCATTCATGATAAACTCCCAATAAAAAATGCCGTTAATTATAGCGGATTTTTGATTTTTTAAATTAACTAAAAAATAATAAAAATCAATGAGTTATCAATTATATTGGTCTAGACAAATTACAAAAACTAACAAAATAGCAAAAATATAACTCACGGCAACGTAATAAATTTGAGAAGTTTTTGATTTCATTTTGGCAAAAATTACCCAACTTACTTGCATTTTTAAAATATCGCCACCATAAACCAAAGCACGATAACTAACGATATTAAGGAGAACTTCATGACTGATGAAGTCCTAACTTTTGACAACGAAAACGAAAATACCCTACCGTTATTGGCGGTGCGCGATGTCGTGGTCTATCCGCACATGCAGATCGCCCTGTTCGTCGGTCGTGAGCAATCACTGGCCGCCATTAAGACCGCCCAAGATGAATACGGTGAGAAGATTTTTGTCGTCTCTCAAAAAGACTCTCTAAGCGAAGAAATTGACATTGATAACTTATACGAATACGGCACAGTTTGTCGTGTGATTAGCACCATGCCACACGATAATGATGATGGCTGCCTAAAAGTTCTCATCGAAGGTCTGTACCGCGCCAAGATCGATGACATCGATGCCGATACACTCATCGCTCGCTTCCATGAAGCACCTGTTAAGAGTCCGATGAGTGATGATGAGAGCGATGCGCATCGTGCTGTGTTGCTTGATTTTTTTGCTGATTATGCAGAGACATCATTGCGTAATGCGCGCGAGATTATTCGTGTTGCCAGTCGCATTGATGATTTGCTTGAACTGATTTATTTTATCGCCACACGCATCTCCATGAAGCTTGAGGACAAACAAAACATCCTAGAGCGTGACGACATGATGGCGTACTATACCGCACTGACTGAATACTTCACCAGCAATAAAGCAGAGCGCACCTTAGAGCATGAGCTTCAAGACACCGTGCGCAAACAGATGGAAAATAATCAGCGCGAGTACTTCTTGAATGAAAAAATGAAAGCTATCAAAAATGAGCTTTCTGACCTAAATGATGGCGCTGACGAAGAAGATGGCGAGCTTGAAAAACGCCTAAAAGAAGCCGACCTACCTGACGATGTCCGCAAAAAAGCTGAAACTGAGTTTAAAAAATTAAAGCAAATGCCCCCAAGCTCATCGGAAGCGAGCGTGGTGCGTGGCTATGTGGAGTGGATACACGACACCCCATGGAAAAAAGCAAGTAAGGTATCCATTGACCTAAATAAAGCCAAAGAAACCCTAGACAAAGACCACTACGGGCTAGATGATGTCAAAGACCGCATTGTCGAGTACCTAGCGGTGCAGTCTCGTGTCAAAAAACTAAAAGGTCCTATCCTATGCCTAGTCGGACCGCCTGGTGTTGGTAAAACGTCGCTAGGCGAGAGTATCGCTCGTGCCACAGGGCGTAAGTTTGTGCGTATGGCGTTGGGCGGGGTGCGTGATGAAGCCGAGATTCGTGGGCATAGACGCACCTACATCGGAGCCATGCCGGGTAAGATTGTGCAGTCCTTGGCAAAAGTAGAGGTTAAAAATCCGCTATTCTTACTTGATGAGATTGACAAAATGGCACAGGACTATCGTGGCGACCCTGCGTCTGCCCTACTAGAAGTGCTTGACCCGTCGCAAAACAACAGCTTTAACGACCATTATCTTGACCTTGATTTGGATTTGTCCGAAGTCATGTTTATCTGTACCGCCAACAGCATGAACATACCCCCAGCCCTACTTGACCGCATGGAAGTCATTCGCTTGCCCGGCTACACCGAAGACGAAAAAATGAACATCGCCCAAAATTATCTCACCCCCAAAGCCCTAGAACAAAACGGGCTTGGTAAAGATGAGCTGGACATTACCGATGATGCCATTCTTAGCATTATCCGCCACTACACTCGTGAAGCAGGCGTGCGTAACCTTGAACGTGAGATTAACAAAATCAGCCGTAAAGCAGTGCGTTCGCAGGTTGAGACTTATGGCATTAAACCCAAAAAAGGCACGAAAATTGAGCCATTATCGGTAACGGACGATAACATCGCTGATTATTTGGGTGTAAAACCCTTTGACTTTGGCTTGGCAGAAAAAGAGCCAGAGATTGGGCGGATTACAGGACTTGCATGGACGTCTGTGGGCGGTGAGCTACTCACCATTGAGACCGCCACCATGCAGGGCAAGGGCGAGCTTGTCTTTACAGGGTCGCTTGGCGATGTCATGAAAGAGTCTATCCGTGCCGCCATGAGCGTGGTGCGAGCTGGGGGCGAACGCTTTGGTATCAGCTATGATAAGTTCAAAGACACCGACATTCATGTGCATATGCCCGAAGGTGCTACCCCCAAAGACGGTCCGTCCGCAGGTATCGCTTTGACTACCGCTTTGGTGTCCGCCTTTACAGGCATTGCCATTCGTGCCGACATCGCCATGACAGGCGAAGTTACCTTGCGTGGCAAAGTGCTAAAAATCGGCGGTCTAAAAGAAAAACTGCTCGCCGCCCACCGTGGTGGTATCAAGCATGTGCTTGTCCCCAAGTCCAACGAGCCTGACCTTGCCGACATTCCTGACAACGTCAAAGAAGGCTTGACCATTCAAGCGGTTGACACCATTGATGAAGTCCTAAAAGTCGCCCTAGTCGCCCCGCTCATGCCCTTAAAGCCGAGCGTGGTCGTTGATGCGAATGATAAGACGCTAAGAAGTTAATGAACGATAAATAAGCCCAATTGATTTGGGCTTATTTATTATTTTAGATTTGACGGTTTAATTATAGCGAAACCAACAACTAAAGGCTGATTTTTCAGCCAAAACCATGTAAAATATGACGTTTAAATAAAACAGCCAAACTCATGAAATCCCTACTTGACTTCCTACCACTCATCATCTTTTATGTTCTTTACAAGAACACAGATAAGACAGACGCTAATCACCCCCTGCTGTCAATCTTCGGGCTGTCGGGCGGTGTGGATAATAATCACATCTTGGTAGGCACACTTGGGCTCATACTTGGGACGACCATCGTTTATGGCTATTTGTTTTTTAGTCAAAAATTCCGCCTAGAGAAACAACAATGGTTCGTTCTGCTGATGACCGTTGTCTTTGGTGGACTAACCCTTGCTCTTAGTGACGATTATTACATCCGCTTAAAGGCAGTGTTAATTAATCTTGCCTTCGCCCTTGGTCTTGCCATCTCGCCATTATTTAATAAAGCACACCAGCCTATTATTAGAAAGCTGCTCGACCCTGTATTGAAATTAACCGCTCAAGGCTGGATGAAATTAAACTGGGCATGGGTGGGGCTGTTCACGCTTATGGCAAGCCTACACGCCTTTTTTGCCTTTGTCTTCATGAACGGTGAATATTGGGGTGAATTTACCGCTTTTGGTGATATTATTGTCATGATGAGCTTTATGGTGGGTATGTTTTTCGTGCTGCGTAAGAATTTTGTGCTAGATGAAAGCCAAATTAAAAAATAACCCAAAGCATTAAGTCAATCAGATGAAAAAATCCAATATCCGAGTATTACCCATTACCCCGTGGAGCAGTACATCAAAATGGAAATGCAAGTTTTTACCCTTGTTGGTATTGTGTTTGTCATTGTCTTTGTTTGGATTTGGTGAAGCCTTATTATTAAAATCTCAATTAGGTTCAGCCCCTTGGACGGTATTAGCACAAGGCATCGCCATACAAACAGGACTAAATATTGGTTTGATTACTTTTATGATTAGTGTCTTTGTTTTGTTAGCATGGATACCCTTAAAGCAACAATTAGGGCTAGGCACATTACTTAACATCACAATTATTGCCGTTACTTTGGGGATGTTTGATAAATTACTGCCCAATATAGAGCAATTAGTCATACAACTATTATTTGCAATTTTTGGTATTATTACCATTGGTATTGCGTCCGCTTTATATTTAACCACACACATGGGTGCAGGACCCAGAGATGGCTTGATGGTTGGGTTGTGTCAAGCAACAGGATTAAGAGTTGGCATCATTCGCACCTTAATTGAAGGGTCGGTGTGTTTATTAGGCTGGATATTGGGTGGCGTGGTTGGTTTGGCAACGTTGCTATTTGCCTTTGGGGTTGGTTGGGTTGTACAATATAGCTTAGTATTTTTAACCAAACATTATCAAATTAGCAATTAACATAGTTTTTAATGATTAAGTATTTTTAATAAACATGATTGAATGAATATGGTTATTTCATTCATTTTAAATGAACACTAGGAATTTTTTATGCCATTATTCGCCATCATCGGTCATGACGTCGCCGACAGTACAGCCAAGCGTGCCGAGATTCGCCCTGCTCATATCGAGCGACTAACCACCTTACACGCTCAGAACCGCCTTGTCATCGCAGGTCCTACACCCATCAATCACGGCGAACCTGCCATGAGTGGCAGCCTAATCATCGCCCATTTTGATGATATCGACCAAGCACGCGTATGGGCTGGCGATGAACCTTATCTGCATGGCGGTGTGTACAGCCATGTCGATGTTAAACCCTTCATTCAAGCACTGCCTAAAGACAGCAATGACTAACACGCTGCGTGTTGCCGACATCACATGGCAAACCGACCATCTGGGCAACACCGTGCCTGTCTCGCACGCATTTGATGACGTGTATTTTTCGCATTCAGGGGGAATACACGAAAGTCACTACGTATTCATTGAAGGCAATGATCTTGCCGATAGGCTTGCTAAGCTTGGCGACAAACAGACCTTCGTCGTCGCTGAGACTGGATTTGGCACGGGGCTAAACTTCTTAGCATTATGCAAATTCTGGGCAACCTTAAAACAAAACCAACAACTAAACCCCGGTACTAGACTGCATTTCATCAGCACCGAAAAATTCCCCTTAAGCCAAGAAGATCTGCGTACCGCTCTTGCAGCATGGCAAGGTGATGAACAAATTCAGCACTTCATACATCAGCTCATCCATCAATACCCGCTGCCCCTAGCAGGCTGCCATCGCATTTACATTCAAGATGACATCACTCTTGATCTATGGCTGGGCGACGCCCAAGAGAGTTTTAACCGCGTAATCCAGTCTCAATGTGTACAGAATAAGCCTGCCTCAATGGTTGATGCGTGGTTCTTAGATGGGTTTGCCCCCAGCAAGAATAGCGACCTATGGTCAGATGAGCTATTTAACACCATCAGCCAGCTGTCTAACACAGGTGCGACGCTGGCGACATTCACCGCGGCAGGCTTCGTCAGACGTGGACTGCAGGCTGTCGGCTTTGAGATGACTAAGCGCCAAGGGTTTGGTCGTAAGCGCGAAATGCTGACAGGAAAATTACCCTGCCAAGACGATAAAACCAAGCCAGCACCGAATCACATCGCCATCATTGGTGCGGGTGTATCAGGGCTGTGTGCTGCTTTGGCACTTGCCAGACGCAGCATTCAGGTCACTATTTTTGATAAGAACCCACCGCCAACAGGCGCATCGGCGAATCCCAGAGCGCTGTTCGCCCCCAAGCTGTCACTCATCGAACACGCCAAGGATCATCTATCCACCGTTTCATTCTTATATGCCGAGCGGTTTTATCAAGCATTAAATAAACATGGCGATGTCTTCGTGCAGTCGGGCGTGATGGATTTTTTATTACCCACCCAAAAAAGTACGGACAAACTACAAGCGCTGATCAGTCCTTACCCTGACGAACTCATCCATGAGATCACATCAGTCTATCCAAATCAGAACATCCACACCCTCGTGCCAAAGGCAGGTCTCATCCACCCCAAGAACCTTGCTACAGCCATCCTATCCCATCCGCTGATCTCATTTAAACAAGAAATGATCACAAAGATAGCAGATGCTGATAATGGCGTGGTATTGAGTGCAGGCGACAATGCTTATTCTGCCGATGACGTCATCATCGCATCAGGTTATGAGAGCCATCTGCTGCATGACAAGCTGTTTAACCCACGTAAAATTCGCGGTCAAGTCTCATGGCTATCCATTGATGATAATACCGCCTCTAACCTGCCGAATCAGCCGATCAAATACGATGGCTACTGCGCCAAATTCAATGATAATGGCGAGAATTATTTCTTGATGGGTGCCAGCTTTGTGCGTAATTGTACGGACACAGACATTAATAATGAAGAGCATCAATTCAATATTGATAAATTCTCCCAAGGCTTGCCGACGCTTGCTAAGCATCTGAATCTATCGCCTGATCGCCTATCTGGGCGGGCCAGCATTCGCGCGCAAACACCTGACTATCACCCCATCATCGGACAACTTGAAGGTAATATCTATGCGATGTATGGCATGGGATCAAAGGGTTTTACCTTTGCGCCGCTGTGCGGTGAGTTAATCGCAGGCATGATCTGTGATGAGGTTCTGCCCATCAGTGAAACCCTGCTGAATAAAATCAGCCCAAATCGTCCACGACTTCAAACCCCTTTATCGGACAATGAATAATTCGTCAAATACAAAAAAAACGGCTAGATTTACTAGCCGTTTTTTAATTGGAATCAACTTAATGATTATAGCGCATCAAAGCGTTTTTGTGCTTCATCCCAGTTTACCACGTTCCAGAATGCCTTGATGTAGTCTGGGCGTTTGTTTTGGTATTTTAGGTAGTAAGCATGCTCCCAAACGTCAAGACCGATGATCGGTTGACCTTCGCAGCCTGCTACTGATTTGCCCATCAGTGGGCTGTCTTGGTTAGCAGTAGATACAACAGCCAACTTATCACCTTGCTTAACCAGCCATGCCCAACCTGAACCGAAGCGGGTTTGTGCTGCTTTTTCGAATTCTTCTTTGAATGCATCTACAGAACCAAAATCACGTTCGATGGCTTCTTTTAGTGAACCGCCAAGCTCTGTGCCGGTTTTTAGGATGGTCCAAAATAGGCTGTGGTTCGCGTGACCGCCTGCGTTGTTACGAACTGCGGTTTGTTTATTAGCAGGAATCTTATCCAGGTTTGCGATTACTTCTTCAGCAGATTTGTCCGCCCACTCAGTGCCTTCTAGCGCAGCATTGGCGTTATTTACATAAGCTTGGTGGTGTTTGCTGTGGTGGATTTCCATGGTTTCTTTATCGAAATGTGGCTCTAGAGCGTCGTATGCATAGCCTAATTCTGGTAATACAAATGCCATAACGGTATTCCTTATAAATTAATGATGAATGATTTTACAACAGCGTTTAACTGTTCATTGTAATATAAGGGTTTAGTATGACAAAATCAAGTAAAAAACCAAAAGTTGCGTAAAATCAACACAAGCGTTACATAGAGCACATACCAAGGATTTATTTGACCTGTTTTGGTGTATGCATCTTAAATTCACTTTTAAAAAATTTCTGATTATTTTATAATCTTGGTAACCTTTTGGTGGACCATCATGATCATTGCCTATCTATTATGCGGCGTGCTGCTTGTTGTATTCTGCTTATTATTGCTTGCTGCTTTTAGTTATCGGCAATTGCCAAGCCCATTACAAGCCCGCACACAGACACTCACCTTACCGCCGAATCCAGATGGCGTGCTTAGCAGCCATATTCTAAAAGCCAATGCTCAAAATCCCAATCTCACAGGCATCTATGGATTTGGCAGTGGTCAGGATGCCTTTGCCGCCCGCATTTCCTTGGTTGAAGCTGCCGAATATTCGCTGGATATTCGTTATTATATCTGGAAAAATGACATATCTGGCAGACTCATGATTCAGCGCCTCTATGCAGCGGCCGAGCGCGGTGTCAGGGTGCGTATTCTATTAGATGATAACACAATGTCGGGCATGGATGGGGTCTTATTGGCGCTTGATAAACACCCTAACATCGAAGTTCGATTATTCAATCCCTTCATGCAGCGGCGGTTTCGCTTACTTGGGTTTCTAAGCGACTTTAAGCGGTTGAATTATCGCATGCACAATAAATCATTCACCGCAGACAGCGTTGTGAGCATCATCGGAGGTCGCAATATCGGTGATGAATATTTTGGCGCAGGTGATGGCATCATGTTCGCTGATATGGATGTGGCGGTGATTGGCGATGTGATGAATGCACTTAATGATGATTTTGATCAGTATTGGGCAAGCGATATCGTCTACCCTGCCAGCACCATCATTCCATCATCAACTAAGCCCATCACCATTCAGACTACACCCTTAGAAGATGATGCCACGCAAACCTATATCAAGCAAGTGCGGCAGTCAGACTACGTGCATAAATTGGCATTAAATGAAGTGGAGTTCCTATGGGCGAAAGTCACCCTAATCAGTGATAATCCCATCCGAAGCCAAGAATGCCAAGATGATACTGTCACTACGAAGATCGTCGGTTACTTTGAAAAAGCCAAGCATAGCCTAAACATCGTCTCACCATACTTCATCCCGACCAAATCCGGTCAAAAACTACTCGTCGATATCGCAAAATCAGGCACATCCATTCATATTCTCACCAACTCACTGGCAGCGAATGATGTCGCTGCTGTACATAGTGGCTATGCCAAATACCGAAAACCTCTACTAAAGGCAGGTATCAAGCTTTTTGAATTAAAGCCCGATGCCGCACCCATCACCCAAAAGAAAAAACAAGGTCTAGCGAGTGTCTATCGTAGCGGCAGTGGCTCAAGCCTACACGCCAAGACTTTTACCGTTGATGGTCGATACATGTTCGTGGGCTCGTATAATCTAGACCCACGTTCCGCCATTCATAACACCGAGATGGGTATCATCATCGACAGTCCACAGATGGCGCAGGCTGCTAATGAGCATATTTTAAATAATCTACATCATACCACTTACCATCTTGAACTGTCCGATCATCGCGTGAAGTGGCACAGCATCACAAACCATGATGAGCCTGATACAGATCAACAGATTATAACCTACCACAAAGACCCTGCCGCACCATGGCATAAACGCGTTGGCGTCTGGCTGTTAAAGTGGCTGCCCATCGAATGGCTGCTCTAAATAAAAAACCATCCGACTGGATGGTTTTAAAAATTTAAGATGCTTAGTGCTTAAAGATCACATCCACATCTTCGGTCTTATCATGCTGACCAAATTTATCAACCAGCGTCTGACTGGCTTCATTTAGCCCGAATACTTCCACGTCTGCACCCATTTTACGATATTTTAACACCACTTTATCAAGTGCTGATATCGCCGTCACGTCCCAAAAGTGCGCATGACTGACATCAATGCTGACTGACCTAACTTGCGGGCGGAATTCAAATTGACCCACAAAGCGATCCGCAGACGCAAAAAACACTTGCCCAAGCACACCATAAGCCAGACTTTCATCACGACCTGTCGGCAGGCTTTGCACTGTCATTAATCTGCCAATCTTATTGGCAAAGAACAATGCAGACAGCAGCACACCAGCGCCAACACCCAGCGCCAAATTATGCGTATATACAACGATCGCAACTGTTGCCAGCAT
>NZ_JAAELD010000049.1 GCF_024227015.1 Moraxella sp. | reverse complement strand
CAACTGGCGCCCGGAGCATCTTTTCAACCTTCGTCAGGCTTTGAAGATGTACGACCAATTTTGCCAAATAGTGACCGATTACGACGCTGAGATATCCGCCTATATCAAGACGCTGCAGCCTAGTGTTGACGATGATCAATCCGCGCCACCTCCAGCCTCAAAATCCAAATCCAGGAACATTGCCAAAAAAGGTCAAGAGCCTATGCGTCAAGCCTTGTATCAGCTCACTGGTTTTGATCTGACAACCATCGACGGCATTGGAGTGGATACCGCGGCTGTGGTCATCAGCGAGCTGGGTCTTGATTTTAGCGCGTTTCCAGATGAAGGTCACTTTGTTTCCTATTTAAGACTCGCACCCAATTTGTCTATCAGCGCCGGCAAAAAAGTCCCCAGCAAAATAAAAGGCACCACCACCTCGCGGGTGGCTACCGCCCTTCGCATGGCGGCATTAGCACTTCGCAACTCCAAAACAGCACTCGGTGCATTTTACCGGCGCATTTCCAGACGCAAAGGTGCTTCCGTGGCAGTTTTTGCCACCGCTCGCAAGCTTGCTCAGATTATTTACCGCTTGGTCTGCTATGGACAAACCTACATCGATATCGGTGCGAAGGCATATGAGACCCAATTCAATAACCGTCGATTAAAATATTATACAAAGGCTCTTAAGGATATGGGTTATAAAGTCAAACCCTTAGCAACCGAACAACTTGTTACTGCTTAAT
>NZ_JAAELD010000048.1 GCF_024227015.1 Moraxella sp. | reverse complement strand
GGCATACCTTGGTGGATATGGGTGTACGCCACATCTTTAAGCCAGTGCATACGGCTTTGTACCGTAGAGGCATCATACAGCACGATATCGCGCATCGACTTATCATAAAATACTTCGCCCGATTCGCTTAAAAGCTGACAAGTGACACTTTGCATCACATCATTCATATCCCCTAACAAAATCAGCGGATGGTTGTTGTGTGACAGTTTTTCGATGACCACTTGGCGAATGCCTGCCGCTTCCGCTGCCCGCATACAAAGACTGCGCAGCTTGGCGCGGACTCGAATTAGCGGATCATTGCGATCTTCTAACGGCTCGCCTTGCGCGTTTTCTAAAAACTCAGGGCGTTTACTTTTTAGATGCGCCACAATCACGGTGACTACCATGCCATTTGGCAATCTGATGTCGGCAATCAGCGGGGGGCGATTAAATTGTTGATAAAGCCCAACATCAGGAACATCTAACAACGCAATCGCAGGCATCTGCGTGAGTAATTGGGTGTTAATAATCTCAAAACGCGATACCAAACCTACGCTCGGGGTACCAATTGCGCCTCGCCCTTGGGTTAATGG
>NZ_JAAELD010000047.1 GCF_024227015.1 Moraxella sp. | reverse complement strand
TTATAAAATTAGAGAGAAAATAATGAACATTCAAAACCCAACTGAAGTAAAAGACTTCAATCAATACCCAGATGCCAGCGGACATTTTGGCATTCATGGGGGACGCTTTGTCTCTGAAACCTTGATGGCGGCACTGGAACAACTTGAGCATATCTATAACACTGCCAAAGCTGACCCCGAATTTTGGAAAGCCTTTCAAGACGACTTGGTCAATTATGTTGGCAGACCAACGCCACTTTATCATGCCAAGCGCCTAAGTGATGATATCGGTGGCGCGCAGATTTATCTTAAACGTGAAGACTTGAATCATACAGGCGCTCACAAAGTCAACAACACCATCGGTCAAGCCTTGCTTGCCAAAATGGTCGGCAAAAAACGCATCATTGCCGAGACAGGCGCAGGACAACATGGCGTAGCAACTGCCACCATCGCGGCGCGTCTGGGCTTAGAGTGCGTGGTGTATATGGGCGCAGATGATGTCGAACGCCAAGCCATGAACGTGTATCGTATGCGTTTGCTTGGGGCGACAGTGGTACCTGTCACTTCGGGCACTCGCACGCTCAAAGACGCCATGAATGAAGCCATGCGCGACTGGGTCACCAATGTCGATAGCACTTATTATGTCATTGGCACTGTCGCAGGTCCGCACCCATACCCCATGCTGGTGCGTGACTTTCAAGCCATTATCGGCAAAGAAGCCAAACTACAACACTACCAAAAAACAGGCAAACTGCCCGATGCGTTGGTCGCTTGTGTCGGTGGCGGTAGTAATGCCATCGGACTGTTTTATGACTTTTTAAATGATAAAGACGTCAAAATGTACGGTATCGAAGCGGGCGGCGATGGGGTGGAGACAGGCAACCATGCTGCGCCACTTACCGTTGGTCGAGTGGGGGTATTACACGGCAACCGCACGTATTTGATGGCGGATGATGATGGGCAGATTTTGGGCACTCATTCGATTTCGGCAGGGCTGGATTATCCTGGCGTGGGTCCTGAGCATAGTTTCTTAAAGGATATCGACCGTGTGCAGTATGTACCTTGTACCGATGAAGAAGCGATGGTGGGATTTCGTGAATGTACCCAAAAAGAAGGCATTATTCCTGCACTAGAAAGCTCGCACGCCATTGCGTATGCGTTGAAACTTGCCAAAACCATGAGCAAAG
>NZ_JAAELD010000046.1 GCF_024227015.1 Moraxella sp. | reverse complement strand
CCCTGTGGGACAGATAATTAGTGAGACTCTGCACCGTCATCACAGCCATGCAGATATTGGCAATCACAATCAATCAACACAAGCCATTATCAGCCAAACACTCACGCATGAATATGATGAACTGGGCAATCGCATTAAAACCACCCTGCCTGATGGCAAATGCTTAAATCAGTTGTATTACGGCTCAGGGCATCTGTATAACCAAAGCCTCACCGATGAACAAGGCAACATCTTTGAGATCCGCCATAGCACCACCAACAAGCTACACCAAGAGCTGACACGGCAACAAGGCGAACTGCTATCAAGCTTTGGCTATGACCCAATGGGTAGACTGGTTAAGCAGTACAGTAGCAATGACAAACATATCGTGATTGAACGCAGTTATGCCTATGATAAAGTCGGTCAACTCACCCATATCGCAAGTTCTACTCGATTGACCCAAGCGGTCGCCCATCGACCCAACCAAGTGATTGTCAATCACTATCAACGCAATCATCAGTATCAGTATGACAAGCTCGGACGCTTAACCGAGCATAAGCTCACCGATTTTAATCAGCATCAAGGGGTGCAAGAGCGATTTGCCTTTGACCCTGCGAGTAATCGGGTGCCGTTGCCTTATGCCACGCGTCAAGGACAGACAGGTCAAGGTGTTGATTCACAAGGTTTGGATGAACAAGATTTAAATGGACAAGGGATTGATGGTCGAACCAAACGTCCAACCAGTCTGATTTCTCAGGGTAAGAAGGTTGGCTATGTGTATGATAAGCATGGGCGAGTGATTCAAAAAACCATGGTGCCTGTGGATAAAGACGGCAATGAGCTAGCCCAGTCGGTAAATGGGTTGGTG
>NZ_JAAELD010000045.1 GCF_024227015.1 Moraxella sp. | reverse complement strand
GCCATCAAGGCGATGTTGGTGGCGTGTCTGCTGCCTTTGGCATTTGCCATGCTTGCCAAGGCGACAGGCGGGTTTAAGATGTCGGATAATGCCAATCCAAGGCAGTTTCTTAACCATGTGACAGGGCTGTCAGCGCGTATGAATGCCGCTCAGCAGAACAGCTTTGAAGGGCTGCCGATTTTCTTGGCGGCTGTGATTGTGGCGATGTATTGTTTTGTACCGCAGAATGTGATTAACGTGCTGGCGTGCCTATATGTGCTGCTGCGCGTTGGCTATGGTGCGGCGTACGCATTTAATATGCCTTTGGTGCGCTCGGTGCTGTGGGTGCTTGGTTTATTATGCTGCGTGATGCTCTTTTATTTTGCGATTTTGGTTGTTTAAATGACTGATAAGACGCTGACCGCTAAAGATTATTTAGCGGTTTTTTTTGTTATTAAAATACCGTTTTAGACCGATGAGCAGTAGCTCTTTTTCTACCTTTAGAGTGTCATCAAACTGCACATTTATCATGTCCGCACCGCCCCCTGTGAGCGTAATCTCAAAATCAGGATAATCCGCCTGCACCGCACGCACCGCCCCCACCACGCCAAACAGTACGCCATGATTGACCGCATCAAAGGTCGTTTTGCCCAATTCGGTGCTGTCAAACCGCCCCGCCTTGACCGCAATCTGCTGAGTGCCTGCATACAGGGCGTGGCGTTGCATATAGACGTTGGGCAAGATATATCCGCCCAAATGCGTGCCGTGTTCTATCAAATCAATCGTCAATGCCGTGCCACAGCCGACCACGCATTGCTTTTTGGTATTATCCACCACGCCAAGCATTTGTAGCCATCTGTCCACGCCAAGCTGATTGGGGTCATAATGGCTTGTCAAAAGGGGGTGATTGGCATTCACTTTGGCAAATTCAAACGGCACATTAAAGCCTTGCAAGGTCTTGTTAATGGCGGTGTTAATCTTATCGCCAAGCACGCTAGAAATCCCCACAAATTCAGGCTCAAAGCTCGCCAATGTGCCAAGCAGTCCAAGCAATAATTCATTGGGGGCTTTTAGGTGTTCTTTTGCGTCATGGGCGATGATCGTGTCGTTATCCACAATCCAATATTTTAGGCGGGTATTGCCCAAATCTAGCCAAAGTTTTTTCATGATTTTCCTTAGTTTGTAATGATTTTCGCCATACCTGCAAATATCGGCTTGATATCGCCATGATCATTTAATAACAATTCGCCTTGATTGCCAATGCCGATACATCTGCCTTTGGCATAAATATCGGTCATGTTATTCTGCATAAAAATATGAATAGGTTTGTCGGTCAAAAGATGAT
>NZ_JAAELD010000044.1 GCF_024227015.1 Moraxella sp. | reverse complement strand
AGACTTGAGCGTGATGAGAAAACCGGTAAGATGAAAGTGATCCGCGCGGCGGTTAAGGCGCCATATTATCAAGTGCCGATGAGTTGGAATTTTTCAAGATTTTTAAAAAATGTGATCCAACTGGAAGATGAGCAAAAAATGATATCGGAAATGGGGCGCAAGCTGCGCGAAGATTTAATGGTTGAGTTGCCTGATTTTGGCAAACACCTGGGCTATGATGGCAAAGCGATAGACAGTTACAGCACTGGGCAGCAAAACCGAGAAACCGGGCAGACCTCTGATCCTGATGCGAATTGGGGTAAGCATGAGACCAAAGGCGTCGATAAGGGCGGTAAGCCATGGAAGAAAGTTAAGAGTTGGTTTGGCTATGGTTTACATTTAATCGCCGATACACTTTATGAAATTCCAGTGGCTTTTGGGCTGACCGTGGCATCGGCATCCGAGCCAGTCGAGCTTGGTAGCCTGATTCAACAGACCTTTGAGCAGACGCCTGCCATTGCAGAGCGCTGTGAAGATTTTACAGCCGACAAGGGATTGGATAGTGCTGAGATAAAAGCGATGTTGTGGGATGATTACCACATTCGACCCGTGATAGATATTCGACAGATGTGGCGAGAAGAAAAGAACGAGCCGGGATATGATCCTGAAAAGCCGATTACCAGAGCGCTTTTTACTGAGCGTGTGGATACCATTGTTCATACTGAAAAAGGGACCCTGCATTGCATCTGTCCGGCAACCGGTGAACAGCGCGATATGGCTTTTCAGGGTTTTGAAGCAAATCGAAATACGGTAAAGTATCGTTGTCCCGCCGCTGCATATGGATATGAATGTAAAGGTCGCAACGAGTGCTCGGCATTCGGGCAAGTGAATCCAGGTGCGTATGGTCGCAGTGTTCGCATCAATATTACCAAAGCGGATCGGCGAATTTTTACGCCGACCCCTCATGGCAGCCCGAGTTGGCAGAGGACCTATAACCGCCGCTCATCTTTGGAACGGATCAATAACCGTATCGATAACAGCTTTGGTTTTGAAAAGCATTACATCCGTGGCAAAGCAAAGATGCAGACCAGAGTTGGTTTAGCATTAGCGGTGATGATGGCGATGGCGCTGGGTCATGTAAAGGCCGGTCGTATCGAGCAAATGCGTTCTCTGGTGCGTCCGATAGCCAAAGCAAAAACAGCTTAACGATATTTTGAAAGTTAAGTAAATTTTAAAACCAGAGAAGCTCTGGCGGGGAGATCTATGCCTGCAAAACGCTCACTTTGGGCAAAAGGAACCATAAATTTTAATTATTTAATAAGCACAATTCATTTATGGGCATCCCGTGTCATTCCCCTTGCCAGGGCCTCCGGGACGGTCGTTGAAAAACGTGACAGCGCAAATCTCTCCTGTTGAGCCATATACGGTCTACCTAACCAACTAAAATTATTGAATATTCAGAGGGGCATAAAAATATTTTACCCCAAAAAATTTTGGTCGGGTCATGTAAAATCAGTGGGTTAGCAGGCAATGGGCAAGGATTAATCTAAATTTCACCCCATCTCGTCTATTTGATGCCCCCCCCCCAACCGTGCGCCCTTCCTTAATAAAATCGGGAGGGGGCAATATGGCAGCGTCCCTTCGTGTTGAGGATCTGCAACCGGTCATGCTAAACAACATTGCCTTATCCGGTGCAGCAATTCAAGCTTTTTTGGATCCACTAAAAAAAATGCATTACTACGGCTCAAAATGGATAGCCGATGGCAATAAAAAGATCATTCGCATAGGCGAGCTTCGGATTAAAATGTTTTACTTGCTGGTCTGCTACATCATTTTGTATCAGCTCTTCCACAAGTGCAAAGCAGACAACACCTGCCTGTCGATTACGATTGTCAACTGCTCTTTACGGTAAGCTACATGCTCTGTTGGTAAAAACGATACGCGCTGATGTTTGCTAGTGAGCTCAGGTATCAAACGCCGCCGGTACTAGGAAAGCTTGCCAACATCGCAACAAAGAAAGACGACACAGAGGGGCAAGTTTTTATCCAATGGCTACAACCGACGAATATCACCAAAATAGAGCACCACTTAAAAGTATCTTATCAAATTCATCAACGTCATAGTCCATATTCGCTCTGCTATCTTTTGGAGCATCAAGCGCTTTGATACAGAGCATACTTTGAGGCGAGCATTGATTTATTTACCTAAGCTCTTCTTTGTTTAAAAATATAGGTAAAAAGAAGTAAAATAGGTAGTGCTTTTCTCCTCTATTT
>NZ_JAAELD010000043.1 GCF_024227015.1 Moraxella sp. | reverse complement strand
TATTATACATGATTCCAATTAGTTTGTGTTAAGATTTGTCTGTATCAATTTATCAAGCAAAGCATTTATTCAAAATCTTAATAAATCCATCATAAAATCAAATATAATCAATCACTTATCATGATCTACACCACAAATAAAAACACATACTAAATTAGTATGTGTTTTTGGTACCAATCCCAAGCACTAAGCTTAGGATTGGCGAGCTCTGATTAATGCTTCAAGATTTTTAGGTCTTTGACATGCCACTGACCTTGCGGGTCGTTGGTCGCAAATCCTGATACATAAGGCTTAACCAGACGCGGTGCAACGTATTGATAAACAAAGATGGTTGCCGCTTCTTTGTCCAGGACTTCTTCAGCTTGACGGTACAGTTCAGCGCGCTGCTCAGGTGTCACGTCTGCGCCCAATGTCTGCGCCATGATGGCATCAAATGCAGGGCTGTTGTATTTGCCATAGTTGCTAGAGTCGGTCGATAGGAACGTATTCAAGAATGTAGAAGCTTCGTTATAGTCAGCACACCAGCCGCCACGAGACATTTGATGCTTCTGAGTTCTGCGTGTGTCTAGGTAAGTTTTCCATTCTTGGTTCGCCAGTGTCACATCCACGAATCCAAGCGCATCTTTCCAGAACGATGCTGCTGCCACCGCCAACGTTTTATGCTGCTCATTGGTGTTATACAGCAGTTCGAATTTTAGAGGATTTGATTCACTGTAGCCTGCTTCATTTAGAAGCTTCTTCGCTTCTTCGATGCGCTTGGCTTTATCCCATGATTTCCACTCTGGCGTATGATTCTTGATGCCATTGGTGGCTTCAGGGGTGAATTGGTAGGCGACTTTTTGACCTTGACCTAGAATCTTATCCACGATGGTGTCGCGATCTAGCACCAACGACAGCGCGCGGCGTACACGCACGTCGTCGAACGGCGCTTTGGTGTGGTTGAATTCATAATAATAGGTGCATAGTTTTGGTGAAACTTTTACTTCATCACCAAGCTCGCTTTGTAGCTGCTTGAACTGTGTCGGTGGCAATGCATCAGCCGTGATATCTACTTCACCTGCCTTATAACGCTGTACGTCGGTAGTATCAGAGCCGATCACCAACAAGGTTACTTTGTTGATGGTGGTATTGGCATCATCGTAATAGTTCGGGTTACGCTCAAGCACGATACGCTCATTCACTTGCCACTCTTTTAGGGTGTATGGACCATTACCCACAAAGTTACCCACGCGTGTCCATTGATCACCCAGCGCTTCGATGACTTTTTGGTTTACAGGTTTTAC
>NZ_JAAELD010000042.1 GCF_024227015.1 Moraxella sp. | reverse complement strand
GCAACAGGTAGGTCTTCTAGTACCGCAGATGCCTGCGCGGTTAATAATTCGCTGGATGTCGGCTCAAAGCCAAACACCGCTTGTGAGCTTTGAACGGTGATGGCGGTGCAGGCCACGGCAGCGTGCGCACCTGCCGCACCGATGGATTCAATGTCAGCTTGCAATCCTGCACCACCAGAAGGATCAAGCCCCGAGAAACAAAGCACCGTCGGACGCATCTGATGTGTCATGTGTGATTCCTTATATGATTAGCAATGAGATATATCATAGCAAATTTTGATGAAGCTGTGACAGAATTGTCCCAAAATCTATATCCAAACATTAAAACGCCCACGTCACAATCACTTTTTCTAAGATTTTTGGAAATTTTAATAAAAACTACTTGCAAAAGCCCAAAACTTTGTTATAATTATCGCCCACAACGTTCGGTGATTTATCACTGATTATTGTAGACGGTGACGTGGGTGAGTGGCTGAAACCACATCCCTGCTAAGGATGCATACGGGAAACTGTATCGAGGGTTCGAATCCCTCCGTCACCGCCATTTATTTTTTAAGTCATTAAAATTTAAAAAATAAATAAAAAATCGCTTGACATACTAAAATTATCTAGTATAATAGCCCACCATCAAGACGATAGCAAATAATCTTGATAACACATGCACCCGTAGCTCAGTTGGATAGAGCACTTGGCTACGAACTAAGGGGTCGGGAGTTCGAATCTCTCCG
This sequence comes from Moraxella sp., assembly GCF_024227015.1. Lineage (GTDB taxonomy): Bacteria > Pseudomonadota > Gammaproteobacteria > Pseudomonadales > Moraxellaceae > Moraxella. The sequence continues at coordinate 2,889 of NZ_JAAELD010000042.1, read as the reverse complement.
GGTGCGCCATATTGAAAAGTCATCAAAATCTTAAAGTTTTGATGATTTTTTTTGCCTATTTTTTGCATGATATTTGTTGCGGTTCTTTGGGTGGTTTTGTCGTTAGGTAAACCCATCAAATCATGATAAAATAGGCAAAAAATTTTGATGATGATGCCATGACCAAACTCATAAAACCCACCAAATCCCCAAAAATCGCCACACAACGTGATGAGCCTGTTGTCATCGCATCGCCAATGGCGCGATTGATGACCATGCTGTATGATGGGATGCTGATTTTGGCGATGCTTTTTTTGGTTGGGCTGATTTTATCAGTGGTGGGCACGATGATGTTCGTGGATGTTGGCACCACCGCCCAAGATGCCAAGGAGCTGCCCAAATGGTATCAAAATGGCGTGATGACACCTGCCTTTGTGCTGACGCTTGTGGGATTTTATGGCATATTTTGGCGAAAATCGGGTCAGACTCTGGGCATGCAGACATGGCGACTAAAAACCGTCAATGCCGATGGGCATCTTCTGACATGGGGCAATAGCTTTAAGCGCATCATTGGTGCGTGTCTGTTACCGCTGCTTTGTGCTTTGGTTGGTGCACTCATCCACGGTTCGCGTTTGGCGGTATTGTTTAGTGCGTTTGTCGGTTTGTTGTTCAATTATGCGTTTTGCTGGTTCAATCGTCGTGGTTTAGCCGCGCACGATATTCTGTCGAATACCATGACCCTAAAAGTGCCAAAATACGAACATGAAGGCATTTTCTCATCACTAAAAAAGAAAACTAAAAATTAATCTAACACATTAAAAAAGGGCGTTTTGCCCTTTTTTATGTTAAGCACTAAATTACCTTCGAGAAGCGATTGGCGTGTTTTTTGGCAAGGTATTCATCAAATACCATGGCAACGCTGCGTCCCAAGATACGACCCTTGGGTAGAATCTGTACACCTGTGTCGTTGATGCTCACCAGTCCGTCTGCTTGCATGTCATCTAGCTGCGCCAGCTCATCTTTAAAATAAGCTCTGGCATCGATGTCAAATCTGTCGCTAACGTCCTTGAAGTCCAATCGGTCATGGCATAGTAGATTCATGATGACATAGCGGCGTAGCTCATCCTTGGGGTCAGATTCAATGTGCTTAACCGCAGGCAGGGCGCCATCATCAATCATGCGCTTATATTCGTTCAAATCGGTGTGATTTTGCAAGATGTGGCGACCAATCTGACTGATGGACGACACCCCAAATCCAAGCAAATCACACTCGCCAAGCGTCGCATAACCCTGAAAATTACGATGTAATTTACCACTGCGCTGAGCGATCGCCATCTCATCATCAGGACGCGCGAAATGATCGATGCCGATGTATTGATAACCTGCTTGGGTCAGTGCATTGATGGTGTTGCCGAACATGGTCAGCTTATCAGCAAGGCTGGGCAGATCTTCTTCTTTGATGCGACGCTGTGCGGTGAAGCGCTCTGGCAGATGGGCGTAATTAAACACTGACAATCTGTCAGGCGCGATGTCGATGATGCGAGCCACCGTGTCCGCCATGCTCGCCACTGTCTGATGTGGCAGACCATAGATTAGGTCAATATTAATGGATCTAAAGCCCAATTCGCGCGCATCTGCCATCACTTGCCTGATCATCGCTTCAGGCTGTACGCGGTTTACAGCGATCTGAACTTTCTCTTCTAAATCCTGCACGCCAAAACTAAGACGATTAAAACCAAGCTTGCGCAGAACGACCAAGGTATTTGGTCGCAGCTCACGCGGGTCAATTTCTATAGAATAATCACCATCGGCGGCGAATTGGAATTCTGATTGTAAGAAATTCCACAGCTGTGCTAGTTCGTCATCGCTAAAAAAAGTTGGCGTGCCACCGCCCAGATGCAGCTGTTTGACGATGGGCGTGCCACGAAGTAAGGATTTTTTGTGTTTAACTTCGCGAATAAGGTAATCCAGATAATCGCCAGCATCGCTGTTTTTCTTGGTGATGATCTTATTGCAACCACAGTAGTAGCAAAGATGACGGCAGAATGGCACATGAAAATACAGTGATAGCGGTGTGCTCTCATCTCTTTGGTTTAAGATGGTCTGCTCCACGCCTTCGGAGATGGGCGTGAATTCAAGCGCGGTGGGGTATGAGGTGTAGCGAGGGCCTTGGCGGTTGTATTTGTGGATGAGTTGTTCATCGAAGCGAACACCGCTAAAATGTAACGGTTCTGGATTGGCATAAGGATTCATAATTTGCCTTGGCGATGGCTGACAGGTTTGGGGTATTATACCTGTTGTGTTTAAAATTTGCCAATCAGCCACTGGGTGTATCTGGGATGTTTGCTAAGCGCTTTTTAAAACTACTGATTTTTTGTCTTCATTAAACAACTCGGTCATTTCAATGCCAAGTACTTGAGTGATTTTTTCTAGTCTGTCTAGGCTAGGGCGACTTTCGCCACGCTCCATTTTTGCATAGCCATTTTTTGACATTCCTACTCGACTTGCCATCTCTTCTTGAGACCAATGTTTTTCTTCGCGCAATTTGCGAATAATGTCATGAATTTGCATGATATGAATATATCCCTAAAAGTGGTTATAAAGTCTTACCAATGGTTGGGTGTTTAATATTTTGGATGTGTTATAATGATTTTTTGAAATATGTTAGAAAGTTTTCAATTGGATTTTTGGAAAGATTATGGCAAAGTTGACACAAGAGCATTTGGATTTCATGATGAGGCATAATATCTCTATGGAGGAGGTTTTGGATGCAACTGGAATGAGATATGTTGAATATAAGCATTATATGAAAGAATATGACTTTTTACTTGCCTATGGTGTGACCCCCTGTCAAAAAGCCGGGCACACCTTCAGAACTCGATATAATCATTGCGTTATGTGTGATCCTTC
>NZ_JAAELD010000041.1 GCF_024227015.1 Moraxella sp. | reverse complement strand
TTTTACCAATCAGAAAAAAAGCCGAGAATTCTGTGAAGGGAATCTTGAGGTGTACTACACAAAAATGGCCAATGGAACGACGGTTTGTGTTGTGCCATTTTTTGGTGGTCGTCATGGCATAAATAGCTTTGCCAAAATGAAAGCGCTGAATGAGTGCATTAAGCAAATAGAAAAACTATGAAAGAAATCTATCAAATCCAAGCCTTAACTTGGCGTGGTGGCATGGCGCATCAGCAAGATGCGATGCTGATTAATTCTAAAGTTTATCAGAATCAAGGGCTTATTAGTAAAACTTATGAAGCCAAGCGATTTTGTGTGGCGGTGGCAGATGGTGTATCTAGCAGTCCTTATTCAGCACGGGCATCACGAACTTTGTTGGAGCTTGCGAGCGTCATGTATGACAGAAGTGGTGCGGTGGATTTTGTAGGATTGCAACATCAGCTCAATCAAGCACTGGCGGATGATAAGCATGAAGGTGCAAGCAGTACCTTGGTGTGTGCTTATTCGGCAGCTGATGGCATTGTAATCAAACATCTTGGCGACAGTAGGGCGTATCATTATGATGGCATTTGTTGGCAATGCTTGACTAAAGACCATAGCTTTATCAATGAGTTAAAGCCAAATGGTGAAATAAATCACGATGATGACTATGCTAGTTGTTATGGAGCGTTGATGGGGTATTTTGCTGTTGATTGCATGGCGGATATGTCGCTGATAGAGATGGCAAGTCATCAATGCTTAAATTTAAAGCAGGGCGAGTGCCTGCTACTGTGCAGTGATGGTTTTTCTGAGGTGTTGGATGGGCGGTTTTTGCCGATGGGTGATGGGAGTAGCCTAAAAGCGTGGTTAAATGGTAGCATTAGCCAAATCAAAGAAATCAAGTCAATGCAAGAGCTTGATAATATCAGTGCTGTGTTGGTACAGCGTATCAAATAGGAGTGTTAATATGTTAAAAGAAATGTTATGCCTTGAAAGTCGTGATGATCGTCTTTTTCAGGTTTTGGCGAATGATGATCAAAGTGAGATTCAGCTGGCTTTTTATGATCCAGACAGCCAACTCCATTGTCAAAAAGCAAAAGAGTTGCAACAGCAGGGCGTGCTTTTGGTGGCGATGGTGGATGCGAATGATCAAAGGCAATTGCCAGAGTGTGCCAATGCGATGATGTGTTGTGATGATAAACAGCTGGTTGTTGATGCATTTGTGGCGATGACTGATGAAGCAGCGGTTGTTCCACCACTGCTTATGGATTTGATATATATGCTACAAGGCAAAGTCTTTCACCAGCAGATTGTCAATGGTGGGGGAAATCGCAAGGAGGCATTGACCAGATTAACCAATGAAGTGGTGCAAACACAATCGCCATCAGATGTGCTGATTCTTATCAGGGCAAATGGGCTTAGAATGGATGATCTCAACTTTATGATGGATGCGAATTTGGGTGAGTTGGACGGTTGCTTTTATGCGGTGTGCGACTCGGTGGAATATGGCGATGAGATGATTGTTGATTTGATTTATAAAGTGAAATAATCAACAATAAAATGCAAAACCCCAAGCGAAAACTTGGGGTTTTT
>NZ_JAAELD010000040.1 GCF_024227015.1 Moraxella sp. | reverse complement strand
GGCTTGGTCATGATGTCTTGTTGTGATATTTAGTCTCATAAATTGGGGTTATTATATCAAAAAATCAAGCTGTTATGGCGTGTTTGTGATTGATGCATAACAAAAAGCTCTTTTAAGGCGGTGCTTAAAAGAGCTGGATTGATCCTGATTAATATTAGCGTTCGATCGCACGCCAGCCGATGTCACGGCGGTACTGAATGCCATCGAAGCTGATGCTACCACAGCCTGCCAAAGCACGCGCCTGCGCTTCAGCGACAGTGGCGCCTAGAGCTGTTACGCATAGAACACGACCGCCATTGGTTAGGATCTGCCCGTTGGCTTCTTTGGTGCCAGCGTGGAAGACTTTTAGGTCATCGTGTGCGCCGATGGCTGGTAGGCCTGTGATGACATCGTCTTTGGATGAGGTCTCTGGATAGCCGCGGCTTGCCAATACGATGCCCAGCGCCACACGCTCATCCCATTCGGCAGATGCAGGAAGCTTACCATCAAGACCGGCTGTGATCAGATCGACCAATGATGACTGTAGTCGCATCATGATCGGCTGAGTCTCAGGGTCGCCAAATCGGCAGTTAAACTCAATCACATAAGGGTCGCCTGCTTCATTAATCATAAGACCTGCGTACAAGAATCCTGTGTAAGGTGTGCCATTGGCTTTCATGGCGTCAACGACAGGGCGAATCACGCGCTCGATGACCTTGGCGTGTACATCAGCTGTCACGACAGGCGCAGGCGAGTACGCGCCCATGCCGCCTGTGTTGGCGCCTGTATCACCTTCAAAGATGCGCTTGTGGTCTTGGCTGGTCGCCATTGGTAGGATGTTATCACCGTCAATCATGCAAATAAAAGAAGCTTCTTCACCTGCCAAGAACTCTTCGACAACCACGCGAGAGCCTGCTTGACCGAATTTATTGCCTGACAGCATGTCATCAATGGCATTAAAGGCCTCTTCTTCGCTCATCGCGACGATGACGCCTTTACCTGCTGCTAGACCATCTGCCTTGATGACGATTGGTGCGCCTTTGGTGCGGACGAATTCTTTGGCAGGTTCGATCTCGGTAAATACTTCGTAAAATGCGGTAGGAATGCCGATTTTTTTCATGAAATCCTTGGCGAATGCCTTAGAGCCTTCTAGCTGTGCGCAGTATTGGGTAGGGCCCCATGCTTTGATGTTGGCACGGCGAAGGTCATCGACGACGCCCGCCACTAAGGGCGCTTCTGGACCAACTAAGACGAATTCAACGTTATTATCTTGACAGAACTTGATAACGGCATCGTGGTTGGCGACATCTAGGTCGATGTTTTGTAGTTTTGGTTCGATTGCTGTGCCTGCGTTGCCTGTGGCGACATAGACGGTATCGACTTTGGTGTCTTTGGCGCATGCCCAAGCAAGTGCGTGTTCGCGTCCGCCTGTACCAAGTACAAGAATATTCATGGAGGATTTCCTTGTGGAGTGAGGATTTTAAAAAGCCTTATTGTAACAAAATTTTGATAAAAAATCCGCTTTTGGTGTTTATTTAACGCTAACTTGATAGGTTGAGTGATCCAACTTGATCGTTAATTTATCTTCGTGCGCCAGCTTATCGACGCCCTTGGGGGTGCCTGTCATGATGATGTCGCCTTCCTGTAGCCCGTACAGCTCATCAAGATAATTCACCAGATAGTCAAAGCTGTACATCATCTTATCTGTGGTATCATCTTGGCGCATCTCACCATTGACTGATAATGAAAGATGATAGGTCTTATCTTCAAATGGCATAAAGTCGCCCAACCAGCAGGCATTCTTAAAGCCTTTGGCCTTAAGCCATGGCAGACCTTTGTCCTTGCAGATGCTTTGTACATCTCTGGCCGTCAAGTCTAACCCAACGGTGGCTGCGACGATTTGCTTATCCTCGCCGATGAGTAGGACGAGCTCGGTCTCGTGATGGACGTTGTCCGAGTAGTCGGGCAGGGTGATGGTGTCACCCGTGACGATGCTGCTGTTCGGCTTTAGGAATACCAGCGGCTCATCAGGCACGGCATTGCCAAGCTCATGAATGTGTTCGACGTAGCTGCGTCCGATGCAGTAGATGGTGTTGATGCGATAGCTGGCATCGCCCAATGTGACGGTGTGCATGATGTTTCCTTGTGAATGGATGTAGGAGCATTATAAGTCCTAACCCAAAAAACATCAATCAAGCTTGGCAGTGCCTTGCGATGGTACTCACAAGATAGGGATAATAATAGGGTGGGATGTCATGACCCATGCCGTCGATGAGCTCAAAGCGAGCATTTGGGATGATCTTGGCTAAGAATTTGCCATGGCTGGGCGCGAGCAGTCCGTCTTTGCTGCCGTGCAACACGAGGGTATTGGCGCGAATCTGCTTACTAAAGCGCAGGATAGAACCAGAGGCTAAGATGGCATTTAACTGCTGAGCAACGCCAAGGGGGTGAAAATTACGCTGGTAGCGTTTCTCTGCGATGGCGCGAGTGCCCTTAATATCTAGATGTCCTGGTGAGCCGACCGCTGTCATGAACCACACGCTATGACGCACCATGTCTCTCTCAGAATGACTCTCTGGACGACGCACGAAAGTCATGAACTGCTTAGGATTCGGCGGCCTCAAGAAAGCGCGGTTACTGCTGGTGAACATCAACACCAGATTATCCACATACTTAGGGTAACGCGCTGCGACGATCTGCGCGATCATACCGCCCATCGATGCGCCCACCAGATTGACCTTATCTAGATTCATTGTCTTGATGAGTCTGGCGACGTCTTCTGCCATGTCGGTGAGTGTATAGGCAACAGGCTCTTGGCGGTTGGACAGTCCTGCTTGCACCTTAAGCATCATCTTTAGGGTGTTTACCTTGGGCAGACCATCGATACGAATTTTGCTAGACAGACCTGTATCTCGGTTATCAAAGCGAATCACAAAATAGCCAGCATCGATGAATTGCTTAAGCAGCTTATCCGACCAGAACAGCATCTGAGAGCCAAGCCCTGTGATAAAAATCATCGCAGGATGCTTAGGATTGCCCCCAGCTTCCACGCACAGCGACATGCCTTCACCGATGTCGATGATGGCTTGATACAGATGTTCGGAGAGATCAGACGGTTGCCAGTCTATCTGTCCGAACTTTTGCCAACTCTCTGGCAAGTCTGTCGGCTGCACATGAAAGGGGGTGTCCATTAGATTTCTACCATCTCAAAATCTTCTTTGGTTACGCCGCATTCAGGGCAAGTCCAGTCATCTGGAATGTCTTCCCAGCGGGTGCCGGGCGCAAGACCTTCTTCAGGACAGCCAAGCTCTTCATCATAAATCCAGCCGCAGACGACGCATTGATATTTTTTCATAATAAACCTTATGCCTAGACGATTTGGTACAAATCGATGTGGGTGATTGTCATGTTAAAAAACTGTGCTT
>NZ_JAAELD010000039.1 GCF_024227015.1 Moraxella sp. | reverse complement strand
GCACTGATCGCATCATCATACTGGCCCATGCGCTGATAAGCTGCGGCCAGATTCTCCAGTGACTGTACACGGCCTTCATAACCTAGATTGCTCGATGCAATCTTAAAATGATGAATCGCCCGATCATAATGTCCGATCTGAATCAGATACACCGCATAGTTGTTATGCGCACGCATCAGATCGTTATCAAGCTTCAGCGCCTGACGAAAATAACCATCCGCACGCACAAGGTTCATCTCACTGCCTTCGCTCTGGAGCAGCACACCCATCATATCATAAGCTGGCGCAAAGCCTTCATCCGCTGTCAGAGCCATATCAAGCTGCCGCTTGGCATCGTCCAGCCTGCCTGCCACAATGTATTGCCCTGCCATCGCAGTACGAATCTTGGCAAGTTCAGTCTTATCCTGATGAATGCTGCGATCAACACCCTGACATGCGGTCATCACAAGTGTGATGCTCACGACCGCTACAGCACGGCAAACTTTCAACCTAAAAACCATCAGACACCCCATTCTATCAAGTCTCAAAAACTTTGCCAACTTATTTCAAACATCCAGATTAAGCGTGATCTTGACGCTTTTGGATGCTTTCTTGCCATTTTTTGGCACGTCGGGTGCGGTCGGCAACTTGCCCAACCAGCTGCCCACACGCCGCATCGATGTCATCGCCGCGAGTCTGGCGAATCGTACACACAAAGCCTGCATTATTTAGAATGTTGCTAAATGCATGGATTCGGTTATTGCTTGAGCGGTCATAAGGCGCATGCGGGAATGGGTTGAACGGAATTAGATTCACCTTGCTTGGCAAATCTTTTAATAGTGTCACAAGCTGACGCGCATGCTCATCGCTGTCATTCACGCCTGCGAGCATCACATATTCAATGGTGACGTGTTTTTTGTGGCGTGGATTTTCTTCGTAGACGTATGCTTTGGCGGCGGCGATGAGATCTGCCAGTGGGTATTTTTTATTGATTGGCACCAGCTCATCTCGAAGCTCATCGTTCGGAGCATGCAGGCTGATGGCGAGCGCCACATCAATGTCCTTGGCCAAATCATACATCTTTGGCACCACGCCTGATGTCGATAGGGTCACGCGGCGTTTTGATAATCCAAACGCATGATCATCAAGCATCAAAGACATGCTGGCAACTACAGGGTTATAGTTCAACAGAGGCTCGCCCATGCCCATCATGACGACATTGGTCACGCGATTCTCACGCTCGGTCGGAGCGACATCTTCCATATATGACTGATTCGCCACCCACAACTGCCCGATGATTTCACTGGCGTCCAAGTCACGCTCAAAGCCCTGCTTGCCCGTACTACAAAACGAACAATCCAGCGCACAGCCAACCTGAGATGAGATACACAAGGTCTTACGCCCAAATTGCTTGCCATCTTCGGCTGGGATAAGCACCGCCTCAACGAGCGAACCACCCGACACCTCAAAGACCCATTTACGCGTCCCATCTTCGCTAAATTGCTTGAATTTCACCTTCGGCGGTAATACGCAAGCGACTTCATCGAGCTTTTGTTGAAGTTTTTTTGAGATGTTTGTCATCTCAAAAAAGTCTGTCACACCAAACTGATAAATCCACTTCATCACCTGCGTCGCTCGAAACGGCTTCTCGCCAAGCGATACAAAAAACTCACCTAGATCCGCCTTGGACATACCAAGCAAATTAACCTTGTTGGATGAATCGGTGGATTCTGTCGCATGGATTACGGGGATTTTTGTCATGACAATCGGACTGCTATAATAAACATAAAAACAGCACATTATACTAAAAATTTCGTTCAAAGTCATGATTTTTTGGTATTGGTGCGCTTGTTTGATTTTACAAAAAATAAAAAACAGCCCACTAAAAAAGCAAGCTGTTTACGATTAATCAGATGATAATATCTGGCAATCAATTAACGAGTGCGTGGGAAGATTTCGTCTGCACTGAAGAAGTAAGCGATTTCGCGCTCAGCTGAAGTGGTAGAGTCAGAACCGTGAGCTGCATTCTCGTCGATGCTTACTGCAAAGTCAGCACGGATGGTGCCAGCAGCAGCTTCAGCTGGGTTGGTTGCGCCTAGAATATCGCGGTGTGCTAGTACAGCGTTCTCGCCTTCTAGTACAGATACAACCACAGGACCTGAAGTCATGAATGCAACTAGGTCAGCGAAGAAGCCACGCTCTTTGTGCTCTGCGTAGAAGCCTTCTGCTTCTGCTTGAGTTAGGTGCTTGTATTTGATAGCAACTGGCTTAAGACCTGCTTTTTCGAAGCGAGCGATGATGTCGCCGATGTGATTTTTGCCAACTGCGTCTGGTTTGATGATAGATAGAGTACGTTCGATAGCCATGATATTTCCTTAATAATATAAAGGGCTTAAAAGGATAAAAAATTCTACAAGATCGTGCAGAATTGCCCACATTATACCAATCTTTTAGGGGATTTGTCATGTGGTTTTTATGTCAAAAATGTCAAAATATATTGCCTAAGTCTCGCAATCACTTTTCGCTTT
>NZ_JAAELD010000038.1 GCF_024227015.1 Moraxella sp. | reverse complement strand
TTTCGCTGAATAATTCAAGTAATTGATTTTCCATAAGTTTTCCTTATTTTATTAATGGGCGGTAGAGCTTGAAAAGACGTTCATGATAATCACACCGACAATGATAAAGCCAATGCCTATCATGGCAGGGATGTCGAGGTGTTGTTTTAATATGAATACACTAATCAAAGCGGTTAGCACAATGCCTACGCCCGACCAAATGGCATAAGTCATGCCAAGAGGAATGACCTTGACGACATGAGAAAGTAGATAAAAAGCGATGGCAAAACAAACGAGTGTAATGCCGGTAGGGATGAGTTTGCTAAACCCGTCAGATTTTGCCAAAAAAGTCGAACCTGTCACTTCGCTGACGATGGCAAGGGCAAGTAGGGCGTAAGCGGTGGATAATTGCATATAAAATATTTCTCTAGTTTAATAAAAAACCAACTGGTCGGTATTTTATTATACACCATGACAAAATGCAAATAAAAAATGACAAATCGTGATGATTTGTCATTCTAAGAGATGTTATGCATTCTGATAACGCGTTGGGTCAGGTACGCCTGCATCGATGAATCCTTGGCGACGCAGCGCACAGCTGTCACACACACCGCAGGCGTGCCCATCGCTGTCCGCTTGATAGCATGACACCGTCTCGCCATAGTCCACACCCAAAGACAGGCCAAGCTCTAAGGTCTGAGCCTTGGATAGGTTCTGTAGTGGCGCGACGACAGATAGGCGATTGCCTGCACGTCCTGCAACAGTGGCTAGATTGGCTAAGTTCTCAAAGGCTTCGATAAAGTCAGGACGGCAATCAGGATAGCCAGAGAAATCAACAGAGCTCACACCGATCACGATATAATTAGCCTGCATGACTTCAGCGGCTGCCAATGCGTATGATAAGAATATGGTGTTACGTGCAGGCACATAGGTCACAGGCACAGCATCTGATGTGGCGTCATAGTTAGGCACGTCGATGTTTTGATCGGTTAGGGCTGATCCGCCAAGTTGAGCGATATCGATGTCGATGATGCGATGTGAGACGCCAAGCTGTTTGGTGATTTTGGTCGCGGCGATCAGTTCGCTGGAATGACGCTGACCATAACGAAAGCTGATGGCGGTGATGTCTTTAAAATTAGCTCGTGCCCAGTATAGGCAGGTGGTGGAGTCTAGACCGCCTGAGAATAGTACGATGGCGTGATGGTTCTTGAAATCGCTGTTCATAAGATAAAATGATGAATATGTGATTAAAAATTTTGCAGAATTTTAGCACAAAAACACGGATTTTGGTAAGATTTTGGGTGTGATTGTGCTACAATATCTAGTTTTTTCATGATGTAAATAGCCACATAAATAATCACCAAATAGGGCATTATGGACACCGAACTTATTAAAATTATTCTGGCATTCGTGGTGCTGATCAATCCATTTAGCGCACTTGGGCTGTTCTTGAGCATCACGAATGGCTGCACCACACAAGATCGTAAACGAGTTGCGCAGATCGCCTGCTTGACCGTACTGATTACGATTTGTTTTTTTACCCTGCTTGGCGAGAGTTTGCTGAAGTTGTTGGGCATCTCGGTGGGGTCATTCCAAGTAGCTGGCGGTGTCTTAGTATTCTTGATTGCCATTAATATGATGAATGGCGGCGGCAATCCCGTCAAACCTAATGAGGATGAAGTTGAGGTGAATTCATCGCTGACAGCCTCTGCGGTCGTGCCTTTGGCTATTCCCATGATGATTGGCCCTGGCGGCATCTCGACGGTGATCATTTATAGTAGCCAAGTCAAGGGCGCTTTTGAGGTTGGTACGATCTTGGCGGCAGGGCTGTGCATTAGCATGTTCTGTTATCTGTCTTTGATGGCTGCAGGGCGTATCAGTCGATTCTTGGGTGATACAGGGCTGAATATTCTAAGTCGTATCATGGGTATGCTGCTTGCGGCAGTGGCGGTTGAGATTTTGGTGAGTGGACTTAGAACGATCTTTCCTGATTTATTAAATTAACCCGCCCAACAAAAAAGCGAATGACGAGCCATTCGCTTTTTTGTTGGGCGGGTTAAATCATTAATGCGTTAAATGCTTTTTAGTAGCTCTACCAATGCTGCGCCAGCATCATCTGTCTTCATGAACTGTTCACCAATCAAGAAATGATGGATGTTGTTCTTTTGCATCAGATGAATGTCATTGGCGTCATTGATGCCGCTTTCGCTGACCACGAGAGCATCATCACCCAATGCAGCAAAAAGCTGCTCGCACAGACGAATGCTATGCGCCAAATCCACTTTAAAAGTATTCAGATCACGGTTGTTGATACCGTAAATGTTGTGGGTAGATTTGGGCAATTTAAGTGCGCGTTCTAGCTCTTGCTGGGTGTGAATCTCGATCAGTACATCCATACCCAGATCAATGGAGATCTTGTGTAGATGAGCAACCGTCTCGTCATCTAGGCATGCCATGATCAGCAGAATGCAGTCAGCGCCTAAGGCGCGGCTTTCGTAGATGTGGTATTCATCCACCATAAAATCTTTACGCAGGACGGGTAAGTTTGTGACATTTCTGGCTTTGATCATGTAGTGATCATGACCTTTAAAATACTGTCGATCGGTCAGTACAGATAGGCATGTTGCGCCTGCTTGCTCATAGCCTTTGGCGGTATCGACAGCATTGAAATTCTCACAGATGATGCCCTTTGACGGGCTGGCTTGTTTGATTTCGCTGATGACGCCAATCTTACCTTCTGCAGTATTGACGGCGCGCAGAGCATTGGCAAAACCTCGCGGCTTGTCGTTATTAAGGCGGATAAGCCCGATGAGCTCATCTTGACTAACCAACGCCTTAGCGGCGGCGATTTCTTCATGCTTTGTGGTGACGATTTTTTGGAGGATGCTTGGCGTACTCGAACTTGTCATGATTATTCCTGATGTATGGTTTTATAAGATTATAAAGATTGGGTAAACTTGGCAAATTCACGCATTTTGGTTAATGCTGCGCCGCTGCCGATGGTATCTTTGGCAATCTGTACGCCCGATTGTAGGGTGTCTGCCTTGCCTGAGACATAGATGGCTGCGCCTGCATTTAGTGCAATGATATCTTGGGCTTTTTTGATGCGCTGATCATCGCTTGCCCCTGATAGGGCGGCGGTGATGAGCTCTAGGCTGTCTTTGGAAGATGATACGCTTAGCCCGTCAAGGCTTTGTGGTTCAATGCCGACATCTCGAGGGCTGATGGTATTACTGCTAACCACGCCATCTTTTAGTTCGCTCACGAAACTATCACCTGCTAAGCTAAATTCATCCAGTCCATCGGCTGAATGCACAACAATTGCGTGCTTTGAACCAAGGTTCTTTAGAACGTGGGCAAGCGGTTCGCATAGAGACTGATCAAATACACCGATGACCGAATTAACCACGCCAGCAGGGTTGGTCAATGGACCTAAGACGTTGAAGATCGTACGGGCTTTTAGCTGCTGACGGACACCGACGGCATGACGCATGGCTTTATGATGGTTGGGCGCGAACAAGAATCCTAATTGTTGTTCTTGGATGCAGTGCATCACCTCATTGCCAGTCAGGTCCAGACGAACGCCAAGCGCCTCCCACAAGTCCGATGAGCCTGACTTGGTGGAGACGCCACGATTGCCATGCTTGGCGACTGTAGCGCCACCAGCAGACGCCACAAATGCGGCGGCCGTAGATATGTTAAATAGATTGGCGCCATCGCCACCTGTTCCTACGATGTCCACCACATTTGCCAGATCATCTAATGTGATGTTGTGTGCCAGCTGTCTCATCACAGAGGCGGCGGCAGTAATCTCATCAATGCTCTCACCCTTGATGCGAAGCGCCACTAGAATAGCACCCATCAAAGCATCAGGGCAGCGTCCATGCATGATGGCAAGCATTACGCCCTGCATGGTGTCGCTGTCTAAGTTTTCGCCTTGTAATAATGCATTTAGAGCTTGGCTCAAGAATTGACCAATCTCATCATCACCAAGCGTATTAATATTATTTAAGTTAATCATTATCCATCCTTATTGTATTCATTGTCATTGGCTTAGGCGACTTGTGGTAGGTTGTCGTTACTTAGCTTGGCAAGTCCGCAGCGCACCAAAAAATTATTAAACAGCTGATAGCCGTGCTCGCTTAGGATGGATTCTGGGTGGAATTGTACACCTTCTACGTCTAGCGTTTTATGGCGAAGACCCATGATCTCTTCCATTGAGCCATCGGGATTCTGAGTCCACGCGGTGATCTCTAAGCAGTCGGGCAGGGTGTTTTTGTCGATGACAAGTGAGTGGTAGCGCGTGGCATCAAATGGGCTTGGTAGATCGCTAAACACTCCCTGATCATGATGATAAATGGGTGATAATCTGCCATGCATGACCTCACCTGCACGAACCACATCGCCACCAAAAGCCTGCCCGATCGCTTGATGACCTAGGCAGACACCTAGGATCGGGATCTGACCGCTAAATTCAGCCAAAATCGGCAATGTCACACCTGCCTCGGTTGGGCTACAAGGACCAGGGCCTAAGATAATGGCCTTGGGTGACAGTGCGCGAATCTCATCCAGGGTAATTTCGTTATTTCGAAACACCTTGATGTCCTGTTGTAATTCTCCAAAATACTGTACGATGTTATAAGTAAAACTGCAAAAATTGTCTATCATGAGCAGCATGAGAGTGTTCCTTGCTAATATTTCGATAAATTGAATTATTTTACCATTTTTTATTTATGCGGTGCAGGATTTTTAGTTTAAATTGATCTGATGCGCCTAAAGCCGCTCGTTTCTATGTTTGGGTGAGCACAAGCACATAAAAATAAGCCCTAAAACATTATTTAGGGCTTATTTTGTTATTTAAAGCTGGCAAATAAATCATATTCACTGGCTTCATCAATGGTAACGGTCAAAAATTCGCCAACTTTGACCGTCTCATCAATAT
>NZ_JAAELD010000037.1 GCF_024227015.1 Moraxella sp. | reverse complement strand
CGCCCATCCATCATATCGCTTGGCGAGATGATATCCGCGCCTGCACGGGCGTGGCTCAAGGCTTGTTTGGCGAGGATGTCAACGGTGATGTCATTGAGTACGTAGCCATTGTCATCGACAATACCGTCTTGACCATGGGTGGTATAGGGGTCGAGTGCCACATCAGTCATCACCACCATCTCTGGCACAGCATCTTTAATTGCTTTGATAGCAGTACAGGCAAGACCGTTCTCATCATAGGCGTGTTCAGCCTGTAGCGATTTGAGGCTTGGGCTAATGACAGGGAATAAATCAATGGTGGTAACGCCTAGACTGAGTAGCTGCTTGGCATACTCGATTAGCAAGTCCACGCTAAAACGCTCAACGCCTGGCATGCTTGCCACGGCTTGGCGCTGCTGTTTACCCTCAATGACAAACACGGGCGCAATCAGATGCTTGGGTTCAATGCTGGTTTCTTGCACCATGGCGCGGATATTATCGTTGTAACGTAGGCGACGTAAGCGAGTATTGGGGAATGAACGATTAAAAATATAACTCATGAAGACCTCTTGTTATCGAGTGACACTTATTATCAAATAACGTTATCTCATCATGATCATTTTTGAAGCATTTGTTGCT
>NZ_JAAELD010000036.1 GCF_024227015.1 Moraxella sp. | reverse complement strand
CCCCCAGGTGACAGCAATAGGCTGTTTTGACCAGTCTGCCCTTGGCGGTGATCTCTGCGGCAGCGATGGCCACGGAACCAATGTCAATGCCCAACACATTTGAGCGCTTTGGCACAGCCGTCTCCTTCAAAAGCACCAGGATATTGTCGACAGTATCGATTTTGCCGGCACAGAGATCGTTTCCAGGCCGGTGAGGGTCTATTTCGTCATTAAAGCATTCAAATGTGGACAGTTCTCATGCGTAATGGCGTTTTCGCAATAAAGACGTAGGCAAGGCGGTGTCGATGCGATGTTTGAAAAGCTGAAAACTCCGGCGTCCAGAGTCAAATGCTTTGATGCATATTCTATATGAAAGGCCGTATTGTGTCAAAACTTGATGATATCCTGCTTCTCTCGTACACGCTATGGTTGCATAAACCCCACAGTTGCATAAAAAAGATGGCAAAAGGGTTGAAAAGCCTTATGAGCTTTGAGCAAATAATTTTTAATGATACGATATCCTATTTT
>NZ_JAAELD010000035.1 GCF_024227015.1 Moraxella sp. | reverse complement strand
ATGTCAAAAATGTCAAAAAATATTGCCTAAGTCACGCAATCACTTTTCGCTTTTTTGCCAAAAATCTCACAGCTTAATAATAATTTTTGGTATAATGATGCGTTTATGATTTTTAATGCTTTAAGCAACTTTAATTTTACAAGCGAGACAACTCATGGGCTTTAACTGTGGTATCGTAGGCTTGCCAAACGTTGGCAAATCCACCCTATTTAACGCACTTACCAAGGCAGGCATTGCCGCCGAAAACTTCCCCTTTTGTACCAAAGACCCAAACACGGGCATTGTGCCTGTGCCAGACCCACGTTTAAAGGCGTTGGCAGAAATCGTCAAACCTGAGCGTGTGCTACCGACCAGCATGGAATTTGTGGACATCGCAGGGCTTGTGGCAGGGGCGAGTAAGGGCGAAGGCATGGGTAACCAGTTCCTTGCCAATATCCGTGAGACGGACGCCATCGCCCATGTGGTACGCTGTTTTGATGATGACAACGTCATTCACGTGGACGGACGAGTAAACCCCCTATCCGACATCGAGACCATTAACACCGAGCTTGCCCTTGCCGACCTTGAAGCGGTAGGACGAGCGATAACCAACAATGCCAAAAAAGCAAAAGGCGGAGACAAAGACGCTCAGGCAATTTTGGCGGTGTTTCAAAAGATTGAGCCGTTTTTGGCGGACGGCAAACCTGCACGCATGGCAAATCTTGACAATGACGAGAAAAAACTCATCAAATCCTATGGGCTCATCACCCTAAAACCCGTCATGTACATCGCCAACGTGGCAGAAGATGGCTTTGAAAATAACCCCCACCTAGATGCGGTGCGTGAATTTGCCCAAAGCGAAAACGCCATTGTCGTGGCTTTGTGCAACCAAATTGAAGCTGAAATCGCCCAACTGGACGAAGAAGAAAAGGCGGAATTCTTAGAAGGCATGGGCATGACGGAAGCAGGGCTTGACCGTGTGATTCGTGCAGGGTATGAGCTACTAAACCTACAAACCTACTTCACCGCAGGGGTTAAAGAAGTGCGTGCGTGGACAGTGCCTGTGGGTGCAACCGCTCCAGAGGCGGCAGGCGTGATTCATACCGACTTTGAGCGTGGCTTTATCCGTGCCGAAGTGATTGGCTATGATGACTTTATCGAATATGGCGGAGAAAAAGGGGCAAGCTCGGCAGGCAAATCTCGCCTAGAAGGCAAAACCTACATCGTCCAAGACGGCGACGTGATGCATTTTAGATTTAATGTGTAATTGCACATTAACCTCAAAAAAAGCCGATAGTTATCGGCTTTTTTGTTATCAAGTCACAGGGCTTGAGTCATGATTGTAAATTTTGTTATAATGTATCTTGATAATCACATCCAATATTTAATATTCCACCATATTGACACATCAAATTAAGGTTTTATCATGAAAAAAATCATCCTAACTTCATTGGTTGCTACTTTGGCATTAACCGCTTGCGATAAAAAACAAGCCGAAGCACCTGCCGAAACCACAACCACTGAGGCGGCTGCCCCTGCCACCGAAGTAGCAAGCACTTCTGACAATACAACCGACACAAACCATGGTCATGACCATGCGCACGATCATGACCATGAACATGGCGACCATGCAGAACATGATCATGATCATGCACACGACCATGGCGATCATGCACATCATCACCATCACGACGGTGACAAATTTCAATGCGGCGACAAGAGCGTAAGTATCGCCGTACATAACCACGAAGGTGAAATCGAAGCACACCTTACTGCCGATGACATCACTTACGATCTAAACCAAGACCTAAATGACAAAAAACGCTTCACCACTGATGAAGGTATTGAAGGAGATGGCAAGCCAATGACTCTGATCCTAGATGGCAATAAAGCCCAAGTACTGGGCGCAAACAACGCCACCCTTCTAGATTGCACCAAATCTTAATCATCAAGATGACAAAGCCAAGCAGTTCACGCTTGGCTTTTTTGATATAAAAATCATATTAACAAAAATGCAACATTTTATGAATTTGATTGAAAATTTCTAGATTTTTATTCATAATACACAGTTATTCACTCAATTTTAAGTGCTTTAATGGGCGCGTTTAAGCACACTGACTTCATCGGATTGATTCATGACAGAAACAAAAACCACCACTCGAGAACAAAAAAAACGCCAAACACGCCAAGCTTTCTTTAATGCCGTTCTAGATCTATGCATGACTGGGCAGGGCTACAGCTCTATTAGCCTACGCCAAGTCACTCGCGAGGTTGGGGTTGTGCCGACGGCCTTTTATCGTCATTTTGATGACATGGAATGCCTTGGCAAGGCATTGGTTGAAGATGAATTGGGTGATGCACTATCCATCTTACGCGAGCACATGCAGCTGGGCAAAAAACGCAGTTTTGAGCGTCAAATCGCCAAGAGCGTACAGCTATTTTTCAAGGCCGTAGATGCGCAGCCTAGATATTGGCAATTCATCGCATCGGAGCGCTTTGGTGGCTCCGAGGCGGTACGTAACGCGATCAGTCAACAGATTCACTACTTCGCCAAGATTATGGGTGAGGACTTGGCGCTACAGCCTGCCTTTGAACACATTGGCAGCGAAGACCGCTACCTATTGGCTGAGATTGGTGTCAATCTGTCATTCTCTTGGATCATCGACTGGTTAGAGCTGACTTATACACCAAACCTTGATGATGAAGATACTGAAGACATCACCGACAAACAAGACCCTATTGATGTTGAGCAGCACAAACAAGAAATGCTCCGTCGCTGCACACGTCAGATGCAGATTCTCATGTACGGTGCTTATAACTGGAAATCAAGCGAAGAGACTGTGATTGAGGATTGATAACACAATCATCATCAGCCCTACCCTTATCTTTTGGCGGCATTTATGTTAGAATGTCGCCTTTTTTAAATTGCAATTTATCTAATGCCTTACCTACACCGACCAAAATCAAACCACACACTAAACGCCAATGAACGCCTACTGCGCGTCATCTCCATCAACGTCAACGGACTGCGCGCCGCTGAGAAAAAGGGACTGCTTGATTGGCTCAATGAATCTGAAGCGGATGTCGTCTGCATGCAAGAGACCCGCATCAACCACGATCAATGGACGGATAAATTTAAACCCGAAGGTTGGTACACTCATCTATTTCCCGCTGAACGTGCCGGCTATGCAGGCACAGCGATTTATAGTCGTTTGCCGATCGTATCGGTGAGCCGCGGACTTGGCTTTGAGCTTGCTGACAGTCAGGGTCGATTCATCACCGCAGAGTTTGACTTAGGTCTTGATAAGCCTGTATTTATCTCATCGCTATACCTACCATCTGGCTCATCAGGCGATGAAGCACAAGCGCGCAAAGACATCTTTTTAGAAGAATATAAAAAAATTCTAAAACACTGGCGCGATGAAGATAAATCCGTTATCATCTGCGGCGACTACAACATCGTGCATAAGCGCATCGACATCAAAAACTGGTCAGGCAACCAAAAAGCATCTGGCTGCCTACCTCATGAACGCGCATGGCTAGATCATATTTATGATGAATTGGGTTATGTTGATACGTTTCGCGTTGTCCGCAAGGAATCCGAGGTGTATTCTTGGTGGTCGAATCGCGGACAAGCGCGCGCCAAGAACGTGGGCTGGCGCATTGATTATCAAGCCTGCTCTCCCGACTGGACAGAGCGCACCATAGGCGCATGGGTTTATAAAGATAATTGGTTCTCGGATCATGCGCCTGTTGTCATTGATTACCTAATCAAGACAGGCGAATAAAGACAAAAAAAGGGCATCGCGCCCTTTTTTATTTTAGCTTTAAAATCCTAACATTATCAAAACCCTTGCTCTTTAATGCCATTGCCTGCAAGCTGCTCATGACACCATGCTGGCAATATAATAAGTAAGTTTTGGATTGATCAAGCTCGCCAAAGTTCGTACCTAAGCGATAAAAAGGCATCTCGATCACGTCCGCTTCCACATCGAGCGGCGAATCCTCAATCTCATCAGGTGTACGAATATCAATGACAACTTCATCTGCCAAGACAGCATTAACCGACTGGACGGTTTGATTATCACGCTCTTCGTTTGCAATATCTCGGATATCCATGCACACAGCAGTATCAACGGCGTGTTGTAGAATATCAAAGTCAAAATTCGCTTCGGTATCAACAATCTTATGCTCGATGGCCTTGACTGTTGGATTTTTTGAGATAACACCACAGAATTCAGGCATGGATTTGGCAATATCAGCGGTACCAATGCGCTCGGCCATGTCGATAATGTTTTGCTTATCATGAGTGATGAGCGGTCTTAATATGAGCGCATCGCTTGCCTTATCAATCACACGCAAATTGGTTAGCGTCTGACTGGCGACCTGCCCCAGCGCCTCGCCTGTGACGATCGCCTCAATACGATGGTCCTTAGCGATGCTACTAGCAGCACGCACCATCATGCGCTTTAGCACAACACCCATTTGACCATCATCGATCTTCTGTAGAATCTCAGCCACCACAGGTTCAAAATCCACGGTGATAAATTTCACGCGGTGCGAACTGCCGTATTTTTGCCATAGATGGTATGCCATCTGCTTAGTGCCAATCTCATGCGCACGCCCACCCAGATTAAAGAACACATAATGCACTCGGCTACCGCGTCGTGTAAACATGTGGCTTGCCACACCAGAATCAAAACCACCTGAGATTAAAGACAACACATCTTCTTGAGTGCTGATCGGGAATCCCCCAATCCCTTCATGACGCGCCTGCACGAACATCAGTCGATCATGTTCGATCTCAATTTTGATGACGACCTCAGGGTCTTTTAGCTGAACTTTGGCGCTCGGAATATGCTGATTTAACCCGCCGCCCACATAACGCATGACATCCATGGAATCAAAATCATGCTTGCCGCGACGCTTAACACGTACACAAAAAGTCTTGCCCTCAATCTCATCTTTGACTCTCGCCAAAGTCTGCTCAAAAATATCATGCATGTCCGTAAAAGGTGAATCATCGACCTCCAGCACATGATGAATCCCGGGAATGCAGGTCAGTGCCGCACGAAGTTGAGCGCGCTTTGACTCATCTTGAAAGCGTACCTCAAGAAAGTTCCAATGACGGATGACCTTAACAGTCTTATCGTGCTGCATGAGTACGTTTTGGATATTACCCCACAACACCTTAATAAAGCGTTTCTTGATGGATTCGCTTTTCATGATGATCTCGGGGAAGACTTTGACAATGAATTTCATAATTTTAATGGGCAAATAAAAAAGGTGCTTATTATACACCTTTTTTTAATACAAACATGGACAAATCAAACAAATCACATCACAAGAACTTACCGCAGCACGCTTTAAATTTATCGCCGCTACCGCACAAGCACGGCTGCTTATTGGTGAGCGTAATTGGCACGGTAGGATCTAGAAAATACCAAACATCATCAATCTTAACAAAGCTTGAATGCTCGTCATGACAAGATTCGCCCTGCCCATTATCATAATACGCCATAAAATGCACTTGAGCGTGGCGTTTGCCGATCTTGGCGACATGGCTAATCACATCAAGACGTGTCCAATACATCTCATCTGACCACGATTGTAGTGCATTCTTATCCAGTAGAGCCTGCTGAACTGGCACGGTCGTCTCGATAATATATTCGATATTTTTAAGACAAAAGGCACTAAACCGTGAACGCATGAGCGCCTCAGCCGTAACAGCAGGTACGCCCTCATGCAGCGGCTGACAGCAGTCATGATAAGTTGGGCTTCCACAGGGGCATTGCATCAACAGATTTTCTCCAGTAAGATGCTTTGGGCATCGTGAATGTCAAGGCTATGATGCACCTGATTCCATTCGCCACGCCCATCAAGCTCCCAAGCCTGAACGTTATCTTGAAGGTAGTTAATCAGGCCGTCTTCGTAGATTTGCTTGAATAGTTTTTTGTCCAAAATAGGAAACGCAGTCTCAACGCGGTGTAATAAGTTACGATCCATCAAGTCAGCACTTGAACAGTACAGCTTCTCATCGCCATCATTATAAAAATAATACACGCGCGTATGCTCTAGGAATCGACCGACGATAGAACGCACGCGGATGTTCTCTGATAGATTCTTCACTTGCGGACGCAGACAACAAATAGAACGAACAATCAAATCAATCTGCACGCCTGCTTGACTTGCTTCGTATAGTTTATCAATGATTTGACGTTCGGTGACTGCATTGCACTTCATGACGATTCGCGCTTTTTTGCCGTTTTTGGCGTGATGAATCTCATCATCAATCATCTGCATCAGCCCATCATGCAAAGTAAAAGGCGCGTGCAGAATCTGATGCGATGGCATCGGACGACCCATCCCTGTCAGCTGTACGAATACGCCGTGCACGTCTTCGCAGATCTGCTTGTCTGCGGTGAATAGGCCGTAGTCGGTATACGCCTTAGCATTACCCGCATGATAGTTACCCGTGCCTAAGTGTGCATAACGGCGGATTTTGCCTTTTTCACGGCGGACGATGAGCATGAGCTTGGCATGAGTCTTATAACCCACCACCCCATACACCACAACCGCTCCAGCCTCCTGCAGCATGTTCGCCACCGCGATGTTACTCGCTTCATCGAAGCGTGCACGCAGTTCAATCACTGCCGTGACCTCTTTGCCATTACGAGCGGCGGCGGCGAGCGCTTGCACGATTTCAGAATTCGTACCAGATCGATAGATGGTCTGCTTGATGGCAAGTACGTCAGGATCATTCGCCGCTTGCCACAGTAGATTTACCACCGGTGTAAAAGCATGAAATGGATGATGGACAAGCACGTCTTCTTTTTTGATGACATCAAACATTGACGTGCCTTCTTTGGCGACTCGCACAGTCTCCATGCCGCGAAACGCTTTAGGAATGGCATGTGAAAATGGCGCAAATTTAAGCTCTGGCTTATCAAAGCTCGTCAGCATACGCGTCAGATTCACAGGTCCATTCACGCGATACAGCTGACTTTCATCAAGCTCAAATTCTTGCAGTAGAAATTCATAAGTTTCTTTTGGGCAATTTGTTGTTACCTCTAGGCGAACTTTATGACCAAAACGTCGATTATCAAGCTCACCCTCAAGCGCCTTAGCCAGATCCTCAACATCATCGGACAACGCAAGGTCGGCATTACGTGTCAATCTAAACTGATGACAACCAGTAACCTTCATCCCCAAGAACAGCTCACCCACATGCTCATGAATCACCGCAGACAGCATGATGTGATGATCCTTACCGCCTGTCAGCTCATCGGGCAGACGAATCACACGCGGCAGTGAACGTGGCGCAGGCACGATGGCGCGATTAATATCACGTCCAAAAGCATCCTTACCTTCAAGGCTTACGATAAAGTTTAATGACTTATTCACAAGGCGTGGAAATGGATGCGCAGGATCAATGCTAATCGGCGTCAATACGGGCAGAACCTGACTAAAAAAATACTCTCTCATCCATGCTTTTTGGGCGTCTGTCAGCTCATGACGCTTCAGATACCGAATGTCAGATTTGGCAAGCTCAGGCAAAATCTCTTCGTTCAAGATGCGATACTGCTCTTCGACCGCGCGATGCGCCACCTGGCTAATCTCTGCAAGCAGCTCCGACGGCTTACGACCATCTAGACTGCTGGACTTGTCGCCATTTTTCATCTTTTGGAGCAATCCTGCCACACGAATCTCAAAAAATTCATCCATGTTCGACGAAAAAATCGTCAAAAAGAACATCCGCTCAAGCAAAGGGTTACGCGGATTCACCGCCTGAGCAAGCACACGCAACTGAAATCTTAAGGTTGATAGATCGCGGTTGATATAACACTCAGGCGTAAAGCCGCCCACCTCATTCATGATGTGCTGAATCTCATGCAGCTCAGCAGGTGGTGGCGCCGTGCCTAGTACGCTTTGCATGGCAACTTGCTCAATGCTCGGTAAATTGCTCGCCTCAGACAGCACGCTTGATACTTTAGAAGTGGTGCGCTTGGCTGTAGGTCTTGAATTGGCGGTTCTTTGGGTCACGGCGTTCTCCTTGTATTTTGTTAACTGTGTTGGCTTATTGCTGATTGTTTTTACCATCTTAGCTTGGTAATACCGCGCTGTTCATGCGACGCAGTATGATTCGTTGTTTGTTTCTAAGTCGTTTGGCGTTTTTATTTTTTTGATAGTATTTTGGGTTTGGTAGCATGCTAATGAGTAGCGCGGCTTGTTCGCGATTTAGGTTCTTGGCAGATTTACCATAATAGTGGCGAGCTGCCGACTCAATGCCATAAATGCCATCGCCAAACTCCACCACGTTTAAGTACACTTCCAAGATACGCCTCTTATCCCAAATCCCCTCCATCATCAGGACGATGATAGCCTCCTCACCCTTTCGGATGTATGAGCGATGTGACGTCAAAAATAAATTCTTGGCAAGCTGCTGACTGATGGTCGAGCCACCTCTTGCTATCGCGCCCTCTGCTTCATTTTTCTTAATGGCGGTCTCAATGCTATCAAAGTCAAAACCATAATGCTGGGTAAATTTAGCATCCTCACTCACGATCGCGGCCTGCTTGACGCTTTTGGCAATATTGTCATAATCCACCCACGTCTGAGTAACCGTACCGCCGCCAAATCTATGCGCCATCATGAATGCTGACTCGGTCACTGGTGTAAATTTTCCCACGCCAAGTAGTACCGCCACCATCAAGTTAAAACCTAAAAAGACAGCGACAACACACAGAACAATCCAACGAAAAAATTTTTTAAGCACTATACCAGCCTTATTTTACGTTATAATGACAATCATCCTATTTTACACTATTTTAGATGTTTATCGATATGAATAATCCAATATTTATCAATCAGTTAACCGATTTATCAAAAAACCGTTTCGCGCTAGACACACTCAGTAATGAACAATTTTTTGAATTTTATCAGACATTATTATCCAATTTTAAAATTCGCGCGGGCAATAACTGGTATCTGATCGGTACGGATGGCTGCCACCTTTGCGATGAGGTGTATGCCCTGCTCAGTCAAGTCGGACGCATCAGACCGCTGCCTTTTGTCCATCGTGTAGATGTGATGAATGCAGATGAACTGGTGATTGAGACTTTGGGGGTTGTGATTCCGATATTGGTGACGCCAGCACGACTGCTGTGCTATCCGTTTGGGATTATGGATGTTGTTCATCTTTTATCAAATAATCACCACGGATAAGCATACCAAAAGCACAAATCACACCAATTTTTATAAAATATTTTTATCAATTTTTAAAATTTATCGGAAAAAACAATAAAAATGTGATGATTT
>NZ_JAAELD010000034.1 GCF_024227015.1 Moraxella sp. | reverse complement strand
ATCACTTTTGCATTGTCGGTTTGATTCAGCTGACTATGCTTATCCACCAGCTTTTGTCTTTCGCTTTTCACCTTTGCCCCTTCTTTCCACAACTTTACGCTTATTGCTCGTTAGGTTTATTAGCCACCCGTCTGCGTGTGAACTCGCTCCTGCTAACGCGCTTCTATTTGCTCTACAATAAGTTGCACGGTTTCCTGACCGCGAAATACGTTGATATCGAGCCGATAGGCAATATGCACGCGTTTGACCATGGCATTCGGCCATGATTTTAAATCAACGTTAAACGCAATAGCATCGACCTCGTTAGCACCGTCACTTTTTAACACCATTTTTAGGTGCTTTTGGCCAACTAAGCGCTGGTCAAGTAGTGCAAATTCACCATCGAATAGCGGTGATTCAAAGCCCTGACCAAACGGACCTGCTTGACGTAATAAATGCGCAAAGGGTAAACACAGCTCTTCCGACGACAAGTCACCGTCGGAAAATAAGGCATGATTACCATCAAGCTTTGCCATATGCGCACGCGCAATATTAACAAAAGCACGCTCGAAGTCTTGAAGCTTAGCTACGGGCAAGCTTAATCCAGCGGCCATGGCGTGCCCGCCAAATTTTTCGATAACGCCAGGGTAGCGCGTATTAACTTCATCAAGTACATCGCGAATGTGCACGCCAGGAATTGAGCGTGCCGAACCTTTAATGATCTCGTCGTCTTGATGGGCAAAAGCGATAACAGGCT
>NZ_JAAELD010000033.1 GCF_024227015.1 Moraxella sp. | reverse complement strand
ATCTAAAATAGCATTGTATGAGCCTACGAGTTATGCTATAAAGAACCAAACTGATGACTGATAAGGAGCGGATACATGATCGTACATTCTTTTTTGGACCCACAGACTGAGACGTATAGTCACATACTCATCGATGATGATACCAAACTGTGTGCCATCATTGACCCTGTCCTAGATTATGACCCTGTGTCGGGACGGATAAATCATGACAATGCTGATAAGCTCATCAATTTTATCACAAGGCACGATTTGACGGTCAAATACATCATTGAGACCCACGCCCATGCCGACCATGTAACGTCCGCCCATTATTTAAAAGAGCGACTTGGCGGGCAGACGGTCATCGGCAAATATATTGCCACGGTTCAGCATATTTTTAAGGACATCTATGACCTTGATGATGACTTTGTCCCCAACGCATCTCAATTTGACCATTTGACCGATGACGGCACGACACTCACGCTTGGCAGCCTTAGCATTACCGCCATGCACGTGGCAGGGCATACCCCTGCGGACATGGCGTATCAGGTAACGGACGACACACGGCTCATCGTTTTTGTGGGTGATACGCTATTCGCCCCTGATGTTGGCACGGCTCGTTGTGATTTCCCTGCTGGCGACAGTGGCAAGCTATACGATTCTATACAGCGTATCCTAGCATTGCCCGATGAGACGGTGCTGTACCTGTGCCATGACTATCCACCAGAGCATCGTGAATACAGCCCAACCACCACAGTCGGCGAGCAAAGACGGCATAATATCCATGTCAAAGACGGTATCAGTCGAGATGACTTTATCAACATGAGAGACGCTCGGGATAAAACCCTATCCGTACCTAGACTCATGCTCCCGTCCGTGCAGGTCAATATCAATGCAGGCGAGTTTTTTACCACCCAAAACGGCAAGCCGTATGTCCGCATTCCTGTTAATCAGTTTTAGATATTCAAATACGGACATCAGATTAAGCTTGTACACCAATGCCGTAGAAAAACCACTTGCAAATGCTGCAATGATGACAACTATTCTTTATCTGTCATTTCGGTTTTCTTCTGGCAATTGGTAGTGTTCACGCAGTAGTTTTCTTGCCAATGGCGCAAAGTTGCCGCGCGCTTCTTGGTCGATTGCCTTAATCAATGCCGCGTCTTTTTCTTTATGAAAATTAATCAACTTGTTCGCGATGTTTTCTTCGCGTTTCTTGATGGCTCGGCGAACATAATCAGGTGTTTTTAATTCATTTGGATTCTTAAAATTACTCATGCTGCTACCTTAAAAAAATTTACTCTTTCTTGGGAAAGTGTTATAATGCTCAGCAAGTCAATATTATATGTTGGCTTACATAAAAATCATT